>CAZYYM010000013.1:0-25223 GCA_964651385.1 uncultured Gammaproteobacteria bacterium
ATGACGAAAATACCATACATGACGATGCGCCCCAGCCGGTAATTAACCGCTTCGACGAATGCGACATATTGCCTGATCAATCGCGGCATTACTGCATCACCCGCTGTCCAGATTCGATATCGAGCGCGACAGTCAAAAGATTCCCCAGTCTCTCCGCCCATTGTTCCCGGGAATCTGCATCTGCTATCAAATCATTACGAACCTCAAACATGAGGTTGCGAAAATTATGTCTAATGCCATGGGTAATCAAAGTATGGGTGACGCCATCCTCAGCAGAATAAGGTTGATTTCTGGCAATATGGTAGCCCTTGTCTCGCTGCGCCCGAGACAATACCTCATCGGCGAGCCGAGTATCCGAATCGTGCAAAACGCCCAAATCGACAATACGCCGTCGGCCTTTATAAACCGGTGTAAAACTATGCACCGTAACAATAACCGGCTGACGGCCCTGTTGAGTACGGCTTTCGATTATGGTTCTAATGGCTTCAAAAAAAGGCTGATACACCACTTCGAAGCGACGCTTGCGTTGCGCCATTGATAGACCTTTATTTTCTGGAATGACGACATCATCACTGACTTCCGTTATCGCATCCACTGCATCGAAGCATCGATTACAGTCGTAAACCAGACGTGAATAGCGTTGCAGTATCAACGGCGCATCCAGCCTGGCCGACAAAAGGCGCGATAACGCGGAAGCGCCCAGGTCCCAGGCGATGTGTGTCGACATGGTTTCATCATCGACACCCAGCGAGCTTATAAATTCGGGGATTTGCCGACCCGCATGTTCACAAATTAACAGCACATCGCTACTGCCACCGGCATTTTCAACCAGTGCGGCTGACTCGCCTGAAACCAGCGGCTCTACCAGTTTGGTCATTGTATTTTTGTTTTTCCTAGAATGGCTACGCGATATAATACCTGTAATAATATTTACAAACATTTATAATTCTGTCAAATTTATTACAGCTTTAATTATTTGCTTCGTGACAGTTGCCGAAAAAATACGATCCCGGTTTGACCAATTCACACCCGCGGAACGCGAGTTGGCGAACAGTTTAATTGCCAACTATCCGATGGCTGGTCTGGGTACCATTATGGAGCTAGCGAATTATGCCAAAGTCTCCACACCCACGGTAATGCGTACGATTAAAAAGCTGGGATATACGGGATACCCGGCCTTTCAAAACGCATTGCATGCCGAACTCAAAAAAACCTTGTCCGACCCCATCGATAAACACGATCATTGGGCCAATGACGTACCCGCCGAACACATTTTGAACCAGTTTGCCTCAGCGATTACCAATAATTTACGGCAGTCACTTAAACAGGTCGACCATAAATCTTTCGACAATGTCGTCGACCTGCTCACCGATAAACAGCGTAGCATTCACATCGTCGGTGGCCGTATTACCCACGCATTTGCCGATTACCTGCAAACCCATTTGCAGGTCATTCGTAAAAACACCCAGATGTTGCCGGCATCGTCGGCACTTTGGCCGCATCATCTGCTAAATGTTAACGAGGGCGATTTGCTGGTCATCTTTGACATCAGACGATACGAAGCCGATCTGCTCGAGCTGGCCAAATTGACAAATCAGCGAAAAGTAGAAATCATATTGTTTACCGACCAATGGCTGTCCCCTATCACGAGCTATGCGACCTATTACTTCAATAGTCGCATTGAAGCTCCTGCGGGCTGGGATTCGGGCGTGGTCACCCTGTTTTTGATCGAATCGATAATTGCCGCGATGGAAGAAGTATTATGGCCCGAGACCAGTTCACGTCTTAAGGAACTGGAAGACATATTTAATTTTACCGGGCGGTTTAAGCGTTAGATAATTACAGGCACCCGGGTATTTTATCTCCTGAAATGCTGCTCTATTCATTAATCGGTTCCTGGATATTCATTCTCTCAATCATGCTTTGCTTTACTATCCGCAGGCGCCTGTTCCCGTTCCAGCATACCGTAGTCCCGACGGACATCCGCTACGCGCAATCGATAACTGGAAAATACACCACCACGTCCTTTTTCCTGTGCGAATCTGTGGGATTCGATATTTCGCCAGTCTTCAATCGCCTGTTCATCCCGCCAGAGCGACAGGGAGAGTAACTTTCCCTCCGTGCTGAGGCTTGAAAATCGTTCGACCGATATAAAACCGTCTATGTCTTCGAGGAGCGGCCTCAAGCTGGCAGCAATATCCAGGTATTCGTCGACTTTTCCATCGGCGACTGTTACTTCGAATATAACTGCAATCATGGTTTATTCCCGCCTAAATTTCTAATCACCACCTGTAGATCAAAAATTGCGACCGCATGGCCGGTAACGGTTCAGCCGATTCCGCGTCGTCAATAAATAACCAATCCCTTTGATCAAAGTGTTGTTTCTTTTTCGCTCACAGTGCTTTCATAGCTAGACCGCCAAATTCATAAAGGCTGAAAATAACTGATGCTTCAAAGCAGGTTTTTGGTTTCAGCCAAGCAAGCCTTCGGCCTGTAAATCCGCATGATAAGACGATCGCACCATCGGCCCACTAGCTACCTGATCGAAACCGATACTCCTCGCATAATCACCCAGTTCGTCAAATTCGTCGGGTGTAACATATCGCTCTACTGCCAGATGATCGCGACTCGGCTGTAGATACTGGCCCAGTGTGAGCATATTTACCTTGTGTTCGCGCATATCGCGTAATACCTGTCTTACTTCTTCAATTCCTTCACCAAGCCCAAGCATCAGACCGGATTTGGTCGGCACGTCGGGACTTTGCAGCTTAAATCTTTTAAGCAAATTTAAGGACCAGTGGTAATCGGCCCCCGGGCGAATTTTTTTATACAAAGAAGGCACGGACTCCAGATTATGGTTAAACACATCCGGTGGTGAGGCGTTTAATATCCCAAGCGCAATATCCATTCGTCCTCTGAAATCCGGAGTAAGAATTTCAATTTGGAGATTCGGACTTAATTGGCGCGAAGCTTCGATACAATCGACAAAATGCTGCGCACCACCATCGCGTAAATCGTCTCGGTCTACCGAGGTGATAACGACGTAGCGAAGACCCATTCCCTGTATTGTATTCGCCAGATTTTGCGGTTCCTCGGTATCCAGCGGGTTAGGCCGACCGTGACCGACATCGCAGAACGGGCAACGACGCGTGCAGATTTCTCCCATAATCATGAAAGTCGCCGTACCTTTGGAGAAGCACTCGCCAAGATTCGGGCAGGAGGCTTCTTCGCAAACAGTAAACAGGCTATTTTCGCGCAACACAGACTTGAGTTTTTTAACCCTGTCGCCTTTTGGTGCTTTGGCCCTAATCCAGGGGGGTTTACGTTGCAGGTTCTGCGATGGTACGACTTTGATCGGAATTCGGGCAACTTTATCGGCGCCTTTGAGTTTGACACCCTGTATAACCTGGTTCTTTTTATTCACTTGCCAACCCGCTGGTAATATTATTGATGAGATAATCGGCTAACTCATACCCTGCCTGTTCGAGGCTAATTTTGACAGCAAAATCCGATAACTGTGTCACGGCCAGATTCTCAAAACCGCAGGGATTAATTCGAGAGAAAGGATTCAAATCCATATCCAGGTTGAGACTCAGCCCATGATAACAACAACCTTTTCGTATACGCAAACCGAGTGCGGCAATCTTGGCATCGTCGACGTAGACACCCGGGGCATCAGCATATGCAATCGAGTCGATACCGTAGCCTGCCAGAAAGGCGATGACTGCGTTCTCAATATGCGTCACTAGTACCCGTACCCCAAAACCCAGTCGCGATATATCCAACAGGCAATAGACCACCAGTTGGCCAGGTCCATGATAGGTAACCTGACCACCACGATCGATCTGCACAACCGGAATATCACCGGTATCGAGCAAATGTTCGGACTTGCCGTTTAGCCCCTGGGTAAAAATTGGGTCGTGTTCGGTAATCCAGACCTGGTCAGCGGTATCGCTACTGCGTTGATTGGTGAATTCTTTCATCTGTTGCCAGGTTGTTCCATAATCGCTACGACCCAGATATTTGATGACCGTTAGATTATTAGGCATTTACAACGACATGACCACGTGTTCACATTCGTGTAAATCGCGATAAATTTCCTTAATTTGCTGTTGGCTATAAACCGTAAAGGTCAGCGTCAGGGCGACATATTTTCCCTTTTTACTGTCACGATGTCGCACTTCGATATGCTCGGCCTCCGGGCATCGGATCCGAACCAGCTCCAGCACCATAGATTCGAAATCCTCGTGATGTTTACCTATTACCTTGAGTGGATAACGGCTCGGGAACTCTATCAGGTCGAGCGCCGAGTGGGGTATCTGAAGCGATTCATCCATTTGTTCTATTTAAACATAAGTTTTATGCGATCGAGCGCTCTGCTGATCAGGCCACCTTCGGCAACCGCATGGGTAGCGATAATTCTTTCATTGACAATCGTTTCGCCATCCAGACTGATATTCACCTGTCCGAGTTCCTGTCCCAACTCGATAGGCGCTGAAATTTCACTTTCAATATCCATCGATGCATCCAGGTCCTTGTAACGACCACGCGGAATGGTGATATAAATATCGCGACCAACCCCCATGGTGACCTGCTCCTGTTCTCCATACCACAGACGTGCGGTTTTCAGAACTTCGTTTGCGCGATAGAGTTTATGTGTTTCAAAAAAACGGAATCCGTAATTTAACAGTGACCGACTACTACTGGTTCTCGACTTGTCAGAGTCGGTACCGAGTATTACCGAAATTAATCGCATATCGCTTTGTATTGCCGATGCGACCAGACAAAAACCCGCGGCTTCGGTATGGCCGGTTTTGACACCATCGACCGATTCATCACGCCACAACAGACGATTGCGATTAAACTGGCGAATATCGTTATAGGTGTATTCCTTTTCTTGATAGTAGCTGTAGCTAACCGGGTAATCACGAATTATCGCAGCCGTCAAAATCGCAATATCCCGTGCAGTACTATAATGACCTTTCGCTGGCCAGCCGGTTGCGTTTTTAAACTGCGTATTGGTCATACCCAGCACCTGGGCCTGGTGGTTCATATAACCGACGAAGGCGGATTCCGAGCCTGCGATGTGTTCGGCAAGCGCGACGCTCGCATCGTTACCCGACTGAATAATCAAGCCCTTGATCAAATCTTCTACCGAAACCTGTTTGCCGACTTCGACAAACATTTTTGAGCCTTTCATGCGCCAGGCCTTCTCACTGATGGTGACCAAATCTGTCAACGATATATCACCATCAGCGATTGCCTTATCGACCAGATACGCAGTCATTAATTTGGTAATACTGGCAGGTTCGACAGGTTTGTCGGCATCTTTTTCGGCGAGTACACGACCGCTCTCAAAATCGACCAGATAAAAGCTGTCGGCTTTAATCGAGGGCGGGTTTGGAATCGGCTTGGCTGCTGCAAATAAACTGCTGCAATATAAAAGAATTACCAAATTTGAAACGAATGCAACTCTATACATCATAAAGCGGTATTATCGGGCGGAGGAATTGGCGGGAATTGTATCGGTCTGACTAGATGGTAACAAGGGATAATACCGAAAACAGTGTTACTCCTGCACGACGATGTGGGTAGCGAAAAAGCCTTTTTTATTCAATCGTCGTATTACAGCGTTGGCTTCATCAACATCGAATAGCGGTCCGACGCGGACTCGATAAAATAAACCGTTGCCAGTATCCAGTTGACTTACAGAAACCGCAATTTCATTGGCTGCCTGTAATTCACGTATCATGTTTTGTGCATTTATCTCGCTACCGAATGACCCCGTCTGGATAAATAAAGGTACGTCGGCAGCAGCGTTGTCGGTGAGAGGAATGGGTCGAACCACCGGGCGACCAGTTCCGGCTGCAGAGCTAACCGTGCTGATTTCTACCTTAGCCGTTCCGGGGCCTATTACACCAAGTTGATTGGCAGCGGCATAAGATAAATCGATAATACGATTATCAATAAACGGTCCCCGGTCATTCACTTTAACTACCACCGACTTTCCATTAGCGAGATTTTTAACACGAACATAAGTCGGCAATGGTAATGTTTTATGGGCCGCAGTCATGGCATGCATATTATATATTTCACCACTGGAAGTATTGCGGCCGTGAAATTTTTTACCATACCAGGAGGCGGTTCCACGCTCGACAAAGCCTTGTGCGCTATCGAGTACGTAATATCGTTTTCCAAACACCACGTAAGACGAAGGATTACCTGTTTTAGCCTTTTCCGTAGCCGGTATTTTACTAATACCCCCTTTATGACCGATCGGCACACCGAAAGTACATGATGATAAAAACAACACGATCTGACTAAACAGTAACAATGAGTATAAAAATTCCCTCACTGACTTTTTCCCATTCTGGATTTAATCAGCACCGACAATTGATAGGCAGCCATCGCATATAGCTCACTGTGATTATATCGGGTAATGACATAGAAGTTATTAAAACCAGCCCAGTACTCCGGGTAATTCCTCTGCTCCAACCGGACCAGTGCGACCGGTTTATCGTCCTCAATGCGGAATTTGGAAGTCAGACCATGCTGCTTGAAATCAGACCATTTATAACGGGTTTTAACGCCAGGTTCCAGTAGCGAGATTGTGTTATCTGCAATAGCAACCAGCGGTTTTGCCACAGCCTCGTCTTTTCTCCAACCGTGACGAACGAAGTAATTTGCCACGCTACTGGTAATATCTGCAATACTACTGAACAGATCAACCCGACCGTCACCATCGCCATCGATCGCATAGCTTCGATAACTTGAGGAAATAAACTGAGGCATCCCCATGGCGCCCGCGTAAGAGCCCTTTAAACTGCGCGCATCAAAGTTCTGCTCTTTCACTAATAGAAGAAACTGCTCAAGCTCACTGCGGAAAAACCGGGCGCGTTTCGGATAATCGAATGCGATTGTGACCAGGCTGTCAAATACAGGATCCTTGCCTCTATAAATGCCATAAAAGGTTTCCACACCGATGATAGCGACAATAATTTCTGCAGGTACCCCGGTTTTTTCCGAAACTTCCGTGAGTAGCTGCTGATGTTGTCGCCAGAATTTAACACCCTCCGCAATGCGTCTTTCCTGGATGAATATGCCGCGGTATTGATGCCATTGCAGTTCTTTTTCAGCTGGCCGATTCAGACGATCAAACAGATGCTCTTGCCTCTTGACCCGAGAAAATAATTTAACCAGTTCCTGCTCCGTATAATCACTATGTTTAGTCATATAGGTGATAAAAGCATCGATGTCTTCGCGATTTTGGTAGTCACCCGATTTAACCGTCGCTGCAAAATGGATCGACGGTGCTAAGCATAAAATAATAAGTAAAAGTTGTTTCATTAATTATTCCAGAATCGCCTGGACGAGCGAATTGCCATGATTAATCCAAAACCCATCATCAGCGTCACCATTGAAGTTCCACCGTAGCTAATGAGCGGCAAGGGCACCCCTACGACGGGAAGCATACCGGTGACCATACCGGTATTTACAAAAAGATAAACGAAAAAGGTCAGGCTCAAAGCACCGGCCAGTAGTCGACCGAAATTATCCGAAGAGCTCGCTGCGATATAGAGACCCCGATAGATAATGACCAGATATAAACAGATCAATAACACGCTACCGAAAAAACCGAACTCTTCGCCGAATACAGAAAAAATAAAATCGGTCGAACGCTCCGGAATAAAATCGAGCTGGGATTGGGTGCCGTTCAACCAGCCTTTGCCATAAACACCACCCGAACCAATCGCAATCTTGGACTGAATAATGTGGTATCCCGAGCCCAGGGGATCACTTTCCGGATTTAACAATGTAAGTATTCGGGCGCGTTGATAATCGTGCAAAGCAAACTTCCATAATATCGGTGCCATCAGAGACAGCAACACCCCCAGAACCAGTATTATGCGCCAACGCACTCCCGCCAGAAATAGCACAAAAAAACCGGCACTGCCGACCAGAATAGCCGTACCTAGATCGGGCTGTTTAGCAATTAACAGTACTGGAATCATGACCAGAATAACTGATATCAGTAAATCCCTCCAACCAACCGGTAAGTGACGATTGGACAAGTAGGCGGCCACCACCATCGGTACTGCAAGTTTGAGTATTTCAGAGGGTTGAAAACGTATCAAACCGAGATCGAGCCAGCGTTGGGCGCCTTTACCAATCTCGCCGAAATACATCACCGCAAGGAGTAGCGCGACGCCGAACAGGTAGGCCACAATTGACACTTTCTTCAGCAGTCGCAATGGAACATTGGCAACCATTACGAGCAATACAAACGCCACAAGCAACCGAATCGACTGGCGAAACATTAATATACTGTTCGAGCCACCGGCACTATAAAGCACCACCACGCCTATGGTGGAGAGAATGACCAGCATTGCCAACAATACCGGGTCGATACGGAGTGCATCTATGACACGGCGACTGTAGGAAATCTGGTCACTATCGATTTCTTTATTCACGAGCTTTTGCCGAAAAAGGCATCGATAACTTTGCGCGCTATCGGTGCGGCAACAGAGCTACCATGGCCACCGTTTTCGACTATCACAACAACCGCAATTTGTGGATTATCGGCAGGTGCATAACTGATAAACAGGGCATGGTCACGTAGCTTATGAGCCACCTTTTCTTCATCATATTCATCATCCTGAGCAACTCCGAAAACCTGCGCAGTGCCGGTTTTTCCGGCAATTTTATAATCCAGTCCAAAACGAATGCGTTGTGCAGTACCCCGCAATCCGTGTACTACATTGATCATCGATTCATGAATATGTTGCCAGTTTTTCTCCCGTTTGAAAATATATTGTCCGACCACTTCGGGTTTTATTTCACGCACAATATCGGATTGGCTAACGTCAATTGCCTGTACCAGGTGTGGTTTATAGCGGATTCCCTTCTTCGCCAACGTGGCAGTAGCGTTGGTCAACTGTAACGGGGTGACCAACATTGCACCCTGCCCAATACCAGTGATCAGAGTTTCGCCGGGAAACCAGATCATACCCTGGGCTTTACGTTTCCATTCCCGTGAGGGCATTAAACCCGATCTCTCACCGGTACTGTCTATGCCAGTTTTTTTCCCAAAGCCAAATTGGGACATGAACGCTGACATTTTGTCTATGCCCATTTTGTAAGCCAGATCGTAGAAATAAACATCGCAGGATTGCGTTATCGCCGCCTTCATATCCATATACCCATGCCCTCCCTTCTTCCAGTCTCGATAACGCCGTTCTTCGTTCGGTAACAGGTAATAGCCGTTACAGAATTTTTTTTTCGCGGCACTGATGGTATTCGTTTCCAACCCGGCCAGGGCATAAAATGGTTTGCTCGTAGAACCCGGAGGATATTGACCCGATAACGCTCGGTTAAACAGTGGTCTGCGAGGCGAGTCACGAAGGGCACTATAATTTTTAAAACTAATACCGTTCACAAACAAATTCGGATCAAAATTCGGCATACTGGCCAACGCCAGGATTTCACCGTTATTAGGATCGATGGCAACGACAGCGCCGGTATAATCCTCAAAGGCAGCTTCGGCCGCTTTCTGTAAATTTGAGTCGATCGTTAAATATAGATTATTACCCTGTACCGGCGGTGTTTCACTCAACACACGCAAAGTGCGTCCACGCGCGTTAACCTCAACCTGTTGCAAACCGACAAGGCCATGAAGCTCATTTTCGTAATATTTTTCCAGCCCGAGTTTGCCGATATGACTGGTCCCCGCATAATTGGCGCCATCAACCTGATTCAAATCCTGTTCATCGATCTGGCTGACATAGCCAAGCGCATGTACAGCATGCGATCCTTGCGGATAGTGCCGGGTCAGGCGAGCGTTTATCTCGACACCTTTAAACTGGTGCAAATTCACCGCCAGGCGCGCAACTTCGTCATCATTCAAATTCAGCTTCAGTGGAATACTCTCAAAAGGTCTTCGTCGACTCGAAGCCTGTTGAAAGCGCTTTATGTCCTGTTCATCAATTTCAATATAAGATTGCAGTTGCTGTAAAGTCGCATCCAGATCACCGACCTGCTCGTGAATGATTTCCAGCCGGTAAGAAGGCAAATTATTGGCCATCACTACACCATTGCGATCCAGGATTAATCCTCGTGTCGGCGGTAACGCTTTAATACGCACACGATTACTTTCCGAAAGCGTCGTGAAATGCTCGTAATCATTAATCTGCAAGACAAATAAACGGCCAAGCACGAGCAGAATTAATACCAGCACAAATACTGCCGAAAGGATGATTCGCCGACGTATCAGTCGGTTCTCCAGGTAATCATCTTTTAAATGGACGCGCTGTGACATCAATGCCCGACAGGGTTGCACTGTAACAAGGTTTTGGACTTCTGATTCGCTTGACTCTGATTATGTAGAATAAACCACTGCGCGGGAATATTACCACCGTTACAGCCTTTTTTTTAGGCTTGAATCCTTACCAGCACACTATTTATAGCATATTGGGACATTTTCCCTGAAAGAGTTTTTAACCTCGCATAAAAACCTATATGATGCTGCCAGTTTAGGGACGCTGACGTAAATTCTGCCGTGTTCAAACGGCTAAATTGCAAAATTCGCATCATTTTAAATCTTGATTCATAGGGGGATTATTGTATGGATGTACATTTGTTGCCGCCGATTTTCGGCGTGCTCGGGCTGCTTGCTGCCTTCATCACTTATGGTCAGGTGAAAAAGCATGCTGAGGGCGAAGGCAAGGTAATCGAAATTGGCAATCAGATTCATCTCGGTGCCATGGTGTTCATGACTCGTGAATACAAAATGCTATCGATGTTTGGCACAGTGCTGGTGATTTTGCTCTATTTATTTTTAGGGTGGCAAACGGCATTTTGCTTTCTCTTGGGGGCGCTCGCGTCCGGCACGGCCGGTTATATCGGTATGAATACTGCGACACGCGCCAATGTCCGTACTACCACGGCGGCGCATAACCAGGGTGCTGCTTCGGCCCTTACCGTGGCTTTCTTTGGCGGCTCGATTATGGGCCTTTCAGTGGCATCTCTGGGATTGCTTGGCCTCGGTATCGTTTTTTATATATTTTCCAGTAACCCGGACACGCTGCATGCGATCCATGGTTTTGCCATGGGCGCATCAGTAGTTGCATTATTCTCGCGTGTTGGCGGCGGTATTTTCACTAAAAGTGCCGATGTCGGCGCCGACCTCGTTGGAAAAATCGAGGCCGGTATTCCAGAAGACGACCCCCGCAATCCTGGCGTTATTGCGGATAATGTCGGCGATAATGTCGGTGATGTGGCTGGAATGGGATCAGATATTTTCGAATCATATTGCGGTTCAATGATTGCTACTATAGCCATCGCTTCGACTTTAACTGCAAGCATGGCATCTCTGGGCAGTCAGGCTAATCTGATGTTCCTGCCTCTGGCACTGGCATCTCTGGGGTTGCTTTGCTCCATTGGCGGTATTCTTATTGTTAAAGTCAATTCTGAAAAATCACCGGAAAAAGCTCTGCGAATGGGTACCATGGGCGCTTCGATTCTATTTATTGGGGTTGCCTATTTCGTCATTGCCCAGCTCGAACTGCATTACGGTATCTGGGTATCGGTTCTCGCTGGTGCGGTTGGCGGTATCATTATCGGCCTGATTACCGAATACTATACTGCGGGTAGTCCGGTCGAACATATCGCGAAATCGGGCGAAACAGGCCCAGCTACGGTCATGATTAGCGGTCTCGCAATTGGTATGCAATCAGTTGCTATACCGATTCTGACGATTTGCGGCATCATCGCTGTTTCGAGTCATTTCTCAGGTTTGTACGGTGTTGGAATCGCAGCGGTCGGCATGCTCGCAACAGTCGGTATTACCATGGCAATCGACGCTTACGGTCCAGTCGCTGACAATGCCGGGGGCATCGCAGAAATGGCCGGGCTCGGTGAAGATACGCGTAAGATTACTGACTCACTCGATGAACTGGGTAATACAACAGCGGCCATCGGTAAAGGCTTTGCAATCGGTGCAGCTGCGCTGGCAGCACTGGCGATTATCACCGCGTATATCGAAACCGTATCAATCAGGATTCCTGATTTTCAACTCGAACTGAATAACCCGAATGTGCTTATCGGGCTGTTCATAGGCGGTCTCATTCCTTTCGTTATTGCTTCCATTACCATGACAGCGGTCGGCGATGCCGCCTTTGAAATGATCAAGGAAATTCGCCGCCAATTTAAGGAAATCGAAGGCCTGTTGGAAGGCAACGCTCAGCCCGATACTGCCCAGTGTGTTGATATCGCAACGACAGCGGCACTGAAAAAAATGATTGTCCCAGGTGTTATTGCGGTTAGTGCGCCCCCGTTAGTTGGTTTTATTATCGGGCCCGAAGCTCTAGGTGGCATGCTTTCCGGTGCATTGCTAAGCTGCGTCCTGATGGCATTGATGATGGCTAACGCCGGTGGTGCATGGGACAACGCCAAAAAATTTGTCGAAAAAGGAAATCTCGGCGGCAAGGGTTCTGATGTGCACACTGCGACAGTGGTTGGTGATACGGTCGGCGATCCCTTCAAGGATACCTCCGGACCTTCGATGAATATTTTAATCAACGTGATGGCAATCGTCAGTCTGGTTATCGCGCCTCTATTAAGCTAATTGCAAATATTAATTTTGGCTAACATGGGCGGGTCAAATAACCGCCCATTTTTTTGCCCGGCACTAATTAATCTATCTGCCTGGCAAGGAAATTTTCTGCGACATACGCATGAAAAAATCACCCGAATACGGTATTCTGCCGATCTAAATTGGAGAAATTATGGCCATTAAAAACGCGTTCTATGCCCAGTCCGGTGGCGTCACTTCGGTCATTAATGCATCCGCCTGTGGTGTCATTGAGACGGCTCGACAGTATTGCGATCAAATTGGCGCCGTCTACGCCGGCCTGAACGGTATTATCGGCGCGCTATGCGAAGATCTGATAGACACCTCAAAAGAGTCGGCCGTCGACATCGCTGCGCTTAAAAATACGCCGTCCGGTGCTTTTGGTTCCTGCCGATTCAAACTGAAAAGCCTGGAACAGAACAAGCGCGAATACGAACGCCTAATCGAAGTATTCAGGGCGCATAATATCGGCTATTTCTTTTATAACGGTGGCGGCGACTCGGCTGATACCTGTTTCAAGGTATCGCAATTGTCGGAGAAATTGGGGTTCCCTGTGCAGGCGATTCACATCCCCAAGACTGTCGATAATGACTTGCCGATTACCGACAACTGCCCCGGATTTGGTTCGGTCGCCAAGTACATAGCTGTATCTGCATTGGAAGCTTCATACGACGTTCGCTCGATGGCGAAAACCTCGACCAAGGTATTTGTGCTCGAAGTTATGGGGCGTCATGCGGGCTGGATTGCCGCTGCCGGCGGCCTGATCGAAGACTATGCTATTCCGGTCCTGGTGCTATTTCCCGAAGTTGATTTTGACCAGGAAAAATTTCTTCAAGCCGTCAAAAATAAGGTCGAGACCTGTGGTTATTGCACCATCGTTGTATCCGAGGGTGCCCAAAATGCCGATGGCACTTTTCTTGCGGAGCAAGGTGCACGCGATTCATTCGGTCACGCCCAGCTTGGCGGTGTGGCACCGGTTGTCGCTCATATGATCAAGGATGCCCTGGGTTACAAGGTCCACTGGGCTGTAGCAGACTATCTGCAACGCGCAGCACGCCATCTGGCCTCATCCAGCGATGTCGAACAGGCCTACGCACTCGGAAAAGCCGGTGTAAAAATGGCGCTGGCCGGCAAAAACGCGATCATGCCGACCATAAACCGCATTTCCAGCTTGCCTTACCAATGGGAAATCAACAGCGCAAATCTGGCTGACGTCGCCAACGTCGAGAAAATGATGCCGGACAATTTCATTACCAAGGATGGATACGGTATTACCGATGCCTGTCGAGAATATTTATACCCGTTAATAAAAGGTGAATCCTACCCGGACTATGATGAAAACGGCATGCCAAAATACGTGGTATTGAAAAATCAACTGGTCGACAAAAAACTCGCGAAATTCGAATTGTAAAACCCCGCAAGGGCCCGGATCGATGCGAGACAATTTTCAAATCGCCCTGGATGGAAGAATACGGATTTTCAATACATAGATTAAAAGTTTGTATTCGCAGTCTTGTGCCCGGCTTTATTCGTTATAATCTTCGCCCTTTATACTCACGTCGCATAGGTAGATTATGATTCTGGATCGAGTCGGATATGGCAATAATGCACCAAATGATATCAACGTCATCATCGAAATCCCATCGCATAGTGACCCTGTAAAATATGAAGTCGATAAGAAAACCGGGGCATTGTTCGTCGACCGTTTCATGGGTACCGCAATGCATTACCCCTGTAACTACGGTTACATCCCCCAAACCCTGTCCGAAGATGGCGATCCGGCCGACGTACTGGTTGTAACTTCGGTTCCGGTTATCAGCGGTTCAGTGGTCCGCGCACGCCCGTTGGGCATGTTGCAGATGGCGGACGAAGCCGGAAAAGACTCCAAGATCCTCGCCGTACCGGTCGACAAGCTGACCAACATGTACTCCGATATCAATACCGTACGCGATTTGCCAAAAATTCTTCTCGATTCGATTACTCACTTCTTCGAACACTATAAAGATCTGGAACCCGGAAAATGGGTTAAAATAGACGGCTGGGTTGATACTGAAGAGGCCAAGCGAGAAATCATGTCTAGTATACAGCGCTACAACAACGAAAGCTGAGTTAATCGTTACCAAACAGCATAGCACGCTCATCGACGCCGACCTCGGTTACCGAACGTAGGTCGCTGTAGTCAATATGGCAAATGCAGTTACGTCCCGACTGCTTGGCTTCGTAAAGATATTTATCGACTGAATCGATAAATTCCTCGATGGATAAAATGCTGGCTTTCATATAAACGCTGGCGCCCATACTAGCGCTAACATTGATATCGCCGGCGCTACATTTAACGACCGTCAAAGCGATCAATTCCCGAATCCGGTCAGCCACTTTAACGGCCAGGTTTAAATGTGTTTCCGGAAATATGATTGCGAATTCCTCGCCGCCATACCGACAGACAACATCGGTAGTCCGCACTTCTGATACTAGAATATCGGCCACTTGTTTCAGGACGACATTTCCAACTTCGTGGCCGTAAGTGTCATTGATCTTTTTAAAGTAATCAAGATCGATCATAACCAGGGTGGTGGGTATTCCGCTGCGCTTGGAACGATCCATTTCCGCCTGTAGTATGTATTTGAAATGGCGAAAATTATATAGACCTGTCAGTGCATCGGTTGATACCAATTCGGACAGATTTTCTATTTGCTTGCGTAATTTTCTGATTTCATCCAGCCAGAGGCAGTGATCTTCATCAATGGGACACACGAGCGCTTGATTAACTTCAGACATATATCATCGTTTTGAAAAACATATGATTACGAGCCAAAAACTTTACCCTTTTACACAGTACCCGCAAGTGAACTATGTACTTCGAATCGGGTTTTGCAGAATTCCACGTATTCACAATTGACTATCGGTTTCAGCGCGCTGATGCATTTTTTCTATGCGTTTTATTGAATCGGCCGTCGAACCTGGACCGGGTGATACCATAACATCGCGTGGACGAAGGTTTTCTCCTCGTGCCGATAGCACTTTTATTCTTGAAATGGGTTCGCGGTGTTCACGATCCCTGAAAATGACAGGTTCCGAATTCTTACCGAAAACCCACTTATCACCCCATTGGGTTAATGCGATCAAGACCGGCATTAACTCCTTACCTTTGTGGGTCAGCATATATTCATGCCGTTTGGCCCCCACTTTAATAGGTACCCGCGCCAGTATTTCATTTTCGCAAAGTTTTTTTAATCTCGCAGTAAGAATATTACGTGCAATGCCGAGGTGCGTCTGAAACTCCTCAAAACGCCGGGTACCAAAAAAAGCCTCACGAATAATCAATAGCGACCAACCCTCGCCGATGATATCTAGAATATGCGATATCGATCGTTTAAACGGATCATGTTTATCAGTTGTCGTCATCTTGTGGCTTTTATCCTTTGGATTTTCGGGTCGACCTTGGCGCCGGATGCGTCAATTGAGGCATCTGCGCAATGTTAGTTTTATAACAAAACTTTTATCGTATTATGCCACTATGGTCAACCATTAAACCGATGATTTACAGAAATTGCTTTCTATCAACTAAAAAGTTCAATTTTGAGCCCTATTCGGGGCCGGGTTCGAGTTTGTTATCATTTGAATAAGGGAACTGTGGTAAATCATCGTGAATACTATAATACTCGCCGGCTTCGGCCACATAAACGTGACCCAAGGTTTTTAGGCCATGACCGGAATCAAGACTGCCGGCAGCAATTGAAATCCTGTTATTAGTTTTACGGGCATCCCAAAACAGGCTGCCACCACATACACTACAAAATCCACGATAGGTATCAACTGAGCTATCGTGATACCAATTCAATGTATGGGGCGACAACATTGTCAAGTCGTTCTTGTTCGCCGCAGTATAAGCAGCAACATGCCCATGTGTGCGACGACAATTTTCACAATGGCAGTCGATTATACCTCGTCTTTGCCCGTGAATTCGGTATCTTACACCACCACATAAACAGCCCCCGGTTAAATCAGGCGAATTGCTGTTGTTGCCGGTATTCATGGCAGTTGCGATGATTGAACCGGCATGATTTCGGCAAAGTCATGAATGGCCCTGAAATCCGATACCGATTGAACCGGCGCCTGCGAATCAGGCTGGTATACTGCCAGTAGTTGAGCAATTCCATAGTCCTGAGCCGATTGCAACGCTGACAGGTTATCGTCAATTAATAATGCTCGAGCCGGATCGAAAGGATGGCGTTTTTGTACCTCTATCCAGCAATCGGGGATTTCCTTCGGCAAGGCAAACTCATGAACGCTAATCATACAATCGAATTTATTGGCAATTCCGGTTTTATCCATTTTCAGATTCAAACTATCATGGTGGGCGTTGGTTACCATAACAACTTCTTTTCCAGCTCGCTTTAAGGCATCGAGAAAATCAATGGAATTGGAGCGAATAGCCACTTTATGACTCACTTCATGTTTGAGATCAACCACATCGATTCCAAGAGTCTCACTCCAATAATCGGTGCAATACCAGTTTAAACTGCCTCGAATCGATTGAGTTTTCCGAAAAATACTTTCCCGGGCCAGCAACGGATCTATGGATTTTATTTCGGCATAGCGTTTCGGCAAATGCTCCTGCCAGAAAAAGTTGT
This sequence comes from uncultured Gammaproteobacteria bacterium, assembly GCA_964651385.1. GTDB lineage: Bacteria > Pseudomonadota > Gammaproteobacteria. Next base: position 17,263 of record CAZYYM010000013.1, read on the forward strand.
CAAAATGCAGGTCAAGCAGTGTTCCATCCATGTCAAGCAACACCGTATCGATTTGCTGCCAGTCAATCATAATTGTCCCGGTTTACAAATCCCGCGCCACCCGCATACCGACGTTATACTGGCCACGTCCACTCTTGAATTTGTCACGATTTTCTACCCGCATCGAATTGGCAGGGCTGCGGAAGGCGCCACCCCGCACTATCCGGTATTTGCAATCACCACCTTCCCAGATCGAGCCATCAGTAGGTGCATCAATGTAGTTCCGGTGGTAGCAATCGTGTACCCATTCAAATAGATTACCCGCCGTATCATATAGCCCGAAAGGATTTGGTTTATAAATGCCAACCCTGGCTGGTTTGCTGGTATTAAAATCACTTTTACAATCGAAACAATGGGCATTATTGGTACCAGGCGAAGTGCCCCACCAATAAGATGTGGTGGTACCTGCTCGAGCAACATATTCCCATTCGGCTTCAGACAGCAGACGATAATTTTTACGGGTTTTCTTGCTTAACCATTTGGTGTAAGCCAGGGCATCATCCCAGGAAATTTCGTTAACCGGGTGAGTTTTACGATCCCAACCCGAGCTTTTTGGCCGACTGCGTTTGGTTGCATCGGCAAATTTGTCGTATTCGGTATAGGTGATTTCATAAATCGATACCATAAAAGGTTGCACGGTTACCTCGTGACGTGGAACTTCGTCTGCCGAGACAATACCCGACGCACCACCCATACGATAAGTACCGCCGGGGACGCGAATCATGGTTGGGCCATTACCACCGGAACTAAGCCTGTCACGAAAAACATCGGGTTTATCAACGTATTCTGGAACTGGCTTAGGCGTTGGATCAACTTCTGTTTCGTCTTCAAATCCGGGGTCCGACTTGGAAACCGACTCCGGCTCGGTTGCGGGTGTAACTACTTCAGGTACATTTGACTCGATAACCCCGTCGGCAGCTTTCATGAATTGCTGAACAAGACCCAGCTGCCAAGCGATAAAGCCGCCACCAACCAGTAGCAAGACAATTATTATTTTGACCAACCATTTATACGACCGTGGTTCTCTGGATGGTTCAGATAAGCTAACGTCAGCAACCCGTGTTATCGGAGCGGCCTGTTGCGGGTCTATCTGCACAGATTCCGGCTGAACACTGTGCTCCTTGATATCGATAACAATAAGTGTGGTATTGTCCTGATTGATTTTATTGGCATCTTCAACCGCCTTGAGTAACGCATAAACACACTCCTTGGCGGTTGCCGACCAGGACGAATATTGAATAATGGCGCCGGCACCGAGGGTATCAAGACCGTCGCTGGCTACGATAACCCGGTCACCGGGTCGCACCTTAATCGGCATTTCAGAAACATCGATGCTACTGATTTCTTCACCGGTCATCGCGCTCATGAGCATATTTCTCGACATGCCTGCCTGCTCATCCATCTCCATGCCCTGCTCTTTCATCATATCAAGATAGGCGCCGTAGCTATGGTCGGCATTTTGCTTAATCAGTTCGCGATCACGCAACAGGTAAAGGTGGCTATCACCTACACTAACCCAGTATAACCGGTCGTCTTCGAGATAGGCGCTAACCATGGTACAGCCCATACCACGCAAGGCTGGAGTTTCTTTTACCGACGCGCGTATCTGATCATTTGACCGGGTGAGACTTTCGGTCAGGGCATCGGCAATATTTTTGGTAGGAAAACGGGACTGGAAGGTTTTGTTGAACGTGGCTACGACCATATTACTGGCGACATTACCAGCCGCATGACCACCCATCCCGTCGGCCATGATTACCAGCGAGCAAACGTCTCCGTTTTCAGCTTCGCCAAGCTGATTGACCATGTAGGCGTCTTCCTGATAATCCCGTGCGCCGTCGATCTGATCGCTAGCGATTTCAAATTCAACACTCATCGTATCTTTTTATCCGAGTATGATGCTATGACTATAGCAGTATAGTTAATCTAAATTCTAATTTAGACATCATCGTCCCTTTTCAATACAGCCAAATGATTAAAGCTGGATTCCAGTTCCGCCTTTATCCCTGATAAACGGCCGATAATCACTATTCTTTAAATTTGCCAACGGTAAATACAACTTCCCTTCGACTTCCAGCCATTTTTCCCAATACCAGCCCAGGCACTTTTCCGGTTCTTTTAGTCTTAGTTGTTCCGGATTAGGGCATTCTGCCTCAAAACATAGCGAGACTGAATGGTTTAGCGACGAGAAAATATTATTGGTTACGGCAACTAGTTCCAGGCGGACGAGGTTTAAACCGGTTTCCTCCCCAACTTCACGTCGTGCGGCCTGCTGAGGGGTTTCTCCGTTGTTTATCCAGCCCCCGGGAATTTGCCATTCAAATTGATTTGCGGAAACTTTGCGCTGGCCAAACAAAGTTCGACCATTATGTGTTAGGACAACGGCTACTGCCGCTCGTGGAAAGAATGCGTACTTAGATGTTTCAGCCACCATTTTAAGACTTCTAATGCAAACTTAATCGGTTACTCGATTAAAACTGGTACAGATATCCGACAAATATGGCATAGATCGTTTGATCCTCAGACTCCGACTGATCGAAATGAGAATACTCGATTCCGAGGCTGGCTTCAAAATTGATCTGTTTGTTGAATTGATAAGTCATGCGGATACTTGGGCTCAATACTACCTGATCAACATCAGTATTGTTATTGGTCCTGAAATCAAGTCGTATTTTGGGGTCGTAGCGAATATCACCGGGACCGGGAAATCTGCTTCGCATACTTACCGAAAGTGTCTGCGCCGAGCTGGTATCCGAAAGCCTGATACCAACCGTACTGAAATCTTCGTCAAATAGATAGCCACGCACACTATAGTCGGCACTAATACTAATATCGTCTATCGCTTCCGTCGCTGCTACATTGCCCGATGCAACGGTTTCCTCAATCGTTGAGTAAGAAAAGCTCATATATAACTGATGAATACTATCAATTTGGTAACTGGCGCCGAAAAACAAATTCTGGCTTTTACTGGTCCGATCCTCGGCAAGATCATAAATTTGCTGCTCGGTAAATATATTCTGCAATTCATCTATTGTATTTACCGGTTGACCCTGAACTGCATTGGTCGTTGTCAGCAAGGGTGAATTGCGAAAATCCAGGCTGAGATTTAGTATCCACTGATTATCGATCTGATAGTTTGTAACCAGCCGAGCATTGTTAAGATCGTTATAATATATGTCATAATCGAGAACGCCGAATATAAACCCCTTCTCAAGCCGATGCTGAACCTCGGCCCCGACCGCCTGCCGATCTATCAGTCCGTCGACATTCTGAAAGTTTATGTAAACATCTACATCATAGCCATCCACTGGTTCAAATCCCAGGCCACCCCCGACAAACGGACGGTCAGAATCGACATCATCTGAGGACGATTCAACTGCAAAGCCCGTAAACAGGCTATAATCGAGTCCATTTCCTAGTCGTTGATTGTAAACTAATCCGTCAAAGCGACCATAAATTCCGTTTGCGGTTCGAGACTGACGACCGCCGAATATATGATAGCCGGCCTGATTATTGGCATAACTGACCATCGCCAGATTGACACGGGAATGGTCCGCACTATCTACCAGATCATTAACGAAGCCACCATCGAAACGTATCGCTAAAACACCTTGTTCAGACTTCCTGCTCGCAAAAGTATCCAGATTCGTGACTAGCACATTATTAAAAGATTCGCTGTTAATCGTACCCCGATCGAGAATATCGTCGCTATAATACTGCGACAGTGCACCACGAATATCCCATTGAACCGTCTCGGTTGGCCGGCTTATATTCTCCTGTGGAACCAGGACCATGGTTTCCAGGCCCTGTAATCGTACTTCGATTCTGCTCCTGAATTTGCTCTCCGGATAGCGTTTTAGAAACTGCAGGTAAAGCACTATTGCCTGGTCGAAGTTTTGTTGTCGTTCTCTTGCTACAGCCGCCAGTTCAAGCGCTTGCTGCTGCTGTATCCGGTCACCAAATTCCATGACTCTATTTGCAATCGAAATCACCCGGTCATAGTTGTGCTCAAAAAATTCATGCCTTGCCCGTTTTAACAACGCATCAGGTTTTAAACCAACCAGGCTTGTCCTGGCAGAAGCCTTCGACTTTGCTTTTGTAGTCGATTTTTGTACCTTGTCCGTTTTTGCAGTCTTACTCGATTTTACCGTTTTTGTGGGCTTCGCTGCTTTGGTTCGTTTTACGCCTTTAAGCTGCTCTGCCAATAGCTTTTTTTCGACCGCCAGACGTTTCCCAATCCAGGCATCAGTATAAATACCTTTAACTTGATTGAGTCTGGTTTGTGCCAGGCGACGGCTAGGAAAATTTCCCAATACCAGGCGATAGTAAACTTTTTCATTGACCTTAACCTTAAGTTGATAAAGCAACTCACCCTTAACTCGCTTAAAGGGCCTTATCCCGGCTGAGGTCAGAGCGCTCGAATGGGACCCTAAGATAATGCCGTAAGGATTTATTCCCTCATTAGAAGACGGTCTTTCAAAGAAATTATGAACTGCAACAACCTCTATAACGACTGCATAAGACGTGGCGGGAAACAGAAATACCGTCATCAATAATAACAATATAAATCGAGGAAACTGACCGAAATAATGCCTTGATTTGCTATTCACCGGTAATCCTGATCAGGGAGAATTAGCTGGAATCCAGCCCTGAGGGGCATGGCATAATTCGCATTGATCGCTACTGACAATGTGTCCCGGATTCTTGGTTACGGCAATAATGCCATTGTGGCAACTAAAACAGGTCCCCGTCACTGAGTTATGATTAAAATGCGTAATAGGCAACCAGCCGCTGGTCTGGTGACAATCTGCACAATTATTAGTACTGGCAATATGATCGGAAACTTTCCCCGTCGCGATCACCCCGTTATGACAATTAAAACAGCTACCGGTGACATTAGTGTGATCAAAACCGGCTCCTTTCCAGCTAATGGTCTGATGACAATCATCGCAATTATTGCTACTGGAAATATGCCCCGGATTCTTGCCTTCAGCGATAACGCCATTGTGGCAATTGAAACAGTTACCATTGATTGCGATATGATCGACGCGAAATACATCTTCCCAAATACCGGTACGATGACATAATTCGCATTCATTCGTGGTACGAATATGCCGTATCGAGGGCGCTCGCGCCTGAATCCGCGAACCTTCACTATGGCAGCCACTACATTGATTCGGCGTGCCGAGAAATACACCTTGCACATGACAGGATTCACATCCGACCAGCGCATGGGTAAAGTCCAGCGGAAACGAGGTATCGTCATGATTAAATTCGATGAAACTATGAGAAGAGAATACCGGAGTTGATATCAATAACAGCAACACACAAGGCAAGCATCCTATCACTGCTAACAGCCACCGCGCCCTGCCTATATTAAAAGTTGATTGAAACATAATCTGGATTTTATTATTTTGACTGCTTATTGCCAAAGGAACTCATCCCACCCTGTTTTATCAAGGTAAATCCCTCCGCCTTGTGACAACGCTTGCAATCTTTTCCGAAACCACCGTTATGAATATCGTCACTCCAATGGCAGTCGACACAGACTCGAGACGGCAAATCACTATTTCGTGGTTCAAAGTGACATTGATGACAATGCAGCTCAGCGTGCTCACCCGTTATTTCAAAACCGGTTTCACTGTGGTCAAATTCCCAGATCATCCAATCATTCGGATTGTGACAATCTTCGCATGTTCGACCCAATTTCCCTTGATGGGTGTCATCGGATTGATGACAACTGTAACAAAAAGTATCTGTATCTTTAAATTTCGAACTGAGGTGACAACCCTCACATCCCAGAGCAGCATGATGCCCAACCAGAGGATAACTACTGAGATCATGGTCAAAACGCACATTCGACAACCATGATGTCGGCTTGTGACACTCGTCACAAAATTCGCCTAATTGCTTCTCGTGTACATCGTCCCTTTGATGACAACTATAACAATCTCGATCAATTTTTTTGTCCGCCGAATCGTCTATATGACAAGCCTGGCAGAGGACTTTCTCATGAGCGCCTTCAAGCGGAAACCTGGTTTCTTTATTGTGATCAAAACTAAACTCCTGCCATCCATTTTCATCGTGACATAGCTGGCATTTTTTGCCGTTGGATCCCTGATGCACATCATCTTGCTTATGGCAACTATAGCAACCTCGCGCCTCTTTTTTCTTATTAATCGATTTTGGTTTTCGATCATTATGGCAGGCCAGACATTCCTGAGAACGATGTTCACCGGCTAGTTTAAACGAAGTATCCCGATTGTGATCAAATTTTACACTTGGCCATTCACTATCCCGGTGACAAGTCTCGCAACGCTTGCCGAAACGATTTTTGTGTACATCTTTGATGGCATGACAGGCTATGCATTTGTCGGGTGTATCCTTGAACTGATTGGCCACATGACAGCTATCGCAAGTCAGATTTTTGTGGGAATTCCTCAGCGGAAATCCAGTGTCATCATGATCAAATTGTTTGTCAGTCCAGGAAACTTCGGTATGGCATTTATCGCATTTGTCGCCAAGTCGATTTTTATGGACATCGTTATCTTTATGGCAGCTGACACAACGCGACGGGGCCTCGCGATATTTTTTATCCGGCTTATGGCAGGCGTTACATTCGGTTTTTAAATGTTTACCCTTCAAGTGGAAATCGGTTATTTTATGGTTAAACCGGTCTTTGTCCAGGTGAACAAGCGTCGCTGTTCGGCCTTTATGTTCTGAATGGCAGATATTGCATTCAGCGACCGAGGCTTTGCTGTCTATACCATGGAAGCCTTTCTTACTTTTTATATCGGCTTTTATATTTTCGTGTTCATGACAGCCAAGACATAATTGATTTTGCGTCGTATCCTGCAGGCGTACATGGCATTGCTTACAATCTTTTTCGAGTTCCTCGTGCCCCTTGATTACCTCGTCGGGCATAAACAAAGTCTCTACGTCAACCGCGTAAACCGAGAAGGACTGAGACATCAGACAAAGAATTAAAATCAGCGCCCGCAGCATTAGTAAAAATGCACAACAACAACATGGATAGAAGCTGAAATAATCAGCATGATAAACAACGGAAAGTGCAGGATATGCCAGTACGAGAAAAGGACTTCGTGGATGCCAAAACGGCATATGGAACGAAGGTCGGCAATCCTGTCGAACAGTAAATGACGAATACCCGTTTCTGAAATCTGTTTTTCAACCTTTTTTTCCAGGCGTCTCAGTTGGCCACGCATCGTCCAGTAATACCAGAATGACCGATTGACACCGGTATGACGGATTGTGAGCTTGGATTCGATGGCGCTCAATGCTACCGCCAATTCGGTGATGGGCACATTCGATTGCGGCAGTTTATCCGCCCAGTCGTCATCGGTTTTGTACAATTCATCAAATCGTATTTTTTCACCGTACAAACCATGATGAATATGACGGTAGAAATAGCGCCCAACCACACCACTGAGCGCGACGATTATCATACTGAAAAAAGCGACCCGGCCATTTAATGAACCCAATTGATAACCCGAATGAAAAACCACCAGTACCGGACCACCTATGCCCAGCACCATATGCAAACGAAACCAGAAGCTGACCGAGCCGATATAACGCCACTTCGGCCTGCGCTTGCGTAGAGGATACACCAGAAGCATTAACATCAACACGCCACCGACAATACCGAGCCAATAACCAATACCCGTTTCCGGTACCACGTATCGCTGTTCACTCACGGTCCAGCCAATCGTCAACACGATTAATACAGCACCATACCAGAGTATGGTCAGAGTATGCTGAGCAATTCTAAGAATCATGTGTTTGGGCCAGGGGAACCATGGTTACGTTTTTGTTTCGACTATACCAAAATTTCAATATATTATTTTGGGAATTATTTACCAATAATACCCTAATTGGTTAATCTATCATATAGTTGATAAAGT
>CAZYYM010000013.1:25323-52492 GCA_964651385.1 uncultured Gammaproteobacteria bacterium
TGACACTTGACCAGGATTCACTCGGCGGTACCGTTTTCCAGTACCCTCGCGGAAAAATAGTCATGACCCAACCGGTAAAATTACCCATCGTCGGAAATATGCATTTCCGGGAAACCAGCAAGGAAGATTTGCTTGAATACTGGACCGGCATCGAAAGAAAATCGGATATTCGCATTAACTATCACGAAGCGGTTGATAAAATTGAAACCACAAACCAGGGGTTTAATATTACCAGCCGAAAAAACCAGTATACGACTGACCGGGTCTTGCTCGCGATAGGCCGCCGCGGAACACCCCGCAAACTGGGTGTGCCAGGTGAAGATTTACCGAAAGTTGTGTACCGGTTGATCGACCCGGAGCAATATCTAGGTCAAAAGGTACTCATCGTCGGTGGTGGCGACAGCGCCCTGGAGGCAGCACTTGCGATCGCCGACGAAGCCGATACTGAAGTTTCCTTATCCTATCGAAGTGAAAGCTTTTCACGCGCGAAGGCTAAAAACAGGGAGCGCATAGACAGTTATGCCACCAATGGCAAGATCAAATTGTTTCTACCTTCGAATTTGACTAGAATAGAACCCAATCAGGTAAACCTCGATTGTGCGGGTGCTTCGATAGACCTGCCCAACGATGCAGTTATCATCAACGCCGGTGGCATATTGCCCAGCGGCTTTCTGAAGGAGATCGGTATCGACGTCGAAACCAAATTCGGAACTACGTAATGTCTGGATATATAAAAGTTACAACTTTAATATGGTTATTGACCGGTATTTTATCCTCAGGGTTCGCCAGCACCGACACCGATTCAACTTTAAATGCAGTCGATCAATCGATTCGAATGCGTCAATACGAAAAGGCAGTCAAACAGCTCACGCCTCTGCTCAGACAAAACAATGCGACCGCCCAATATTTAATGGCGGGACTATACCGGGCCGGAAAAGGCGTTGAGCAGGACCAGCTCAAGGCCTCGGAGCTATACGAAAAAGCCGCCATGAGTGGACTGGCAGAAGCCCAGTACGCTTATGCAGGCCTGCTTGAAAAGTTGCAGCCTGGCAGTGATCAGGTTCGATTGTGGTATCAGGCGGCGGCTGATCAAGGTTATGCAAGAGCCATTAAAAAACTGAAATCGATTAAAATCGACAGCAGCAAGATGGCCGACAACGATGCGATCTTCAATGCGATTCGGCACAATCATATTAATACCATTGAAAAAATGCTGGCTAAAGGCATGAGCACAAATATTCTGGACAGCAACCAGCAGTCGCCCTTGCTGGTCGCATTAAATTCCGGGCATAAGGACATGGCATCGCTTTTGATAGATTATTCCCGGCTACTGGATAAAGCAGACAAAGGCCAAAACAGACCCCTGCACATTGCGACCCGGCAGGGATACAAAGACGTTGTCGAAAAGTTAATATCCAGGGGTGTCGACATCGATGCGCAGGATATACTCGGTAATACGGCTCTGATGATAGCCGTGAACAACAATCACAGACAACTTATCGATATATTTTTAAAACACAAGGCCGACCCGAACATAAAAAATAAAAAACATCTATCGGCTATCGATCTCGCACGCAACCGGAAAAACCTCGGCCAATTTGAAAATGCCGGTATTGACACAACTGAATCGACCAAAAAACCAGCCGCTATCGATGTTAAAGCTTTCGAAAAAACGGTTCGTTCCTCAACGTCGCTTTATTCAGGTTGGCCAATACTCAGTATCGCCAGTCATCTTGGCGAGGAATCCCTGGTACAACAACTGATTGCCCGAAATACCAACGTCAATGCCGCTGATCCTGCCGGATTTACCGCCTTGCATCGGGCAGCGGCCAGCGGCCAGCTGGCCATCGTCAAAAAACTCGTAGACAAAGGTGCCACTGTCAATGCCACCAATAAAAGAAGAGAAACGCCATTATTCCTGGCTGCCGCCGCAGGGCATATTAAAACCCTGCAATTTCTACTGCAAAATTCTGCCAAAACAGCTTCGCTAACAAACAACAAAAATAGTGCGCTATCTGTTGCGATTCGTAATCATCATAAAAAAACCGCAAACTTGCTGGTCAACAAACCACTTGACCAAAAGTCCCGACACAGGGCCCTGCTCATTGCAATTGAAAACAAAATGGAATCTGTCGCCATCAAGCTGAGCAACAACAGTGCATTGCTCAGCAAAGCAGATGACAAACAGCGAACAGTGCTCTGGCTCGCTGCCAACGCAGGATTGAAACATCTGGTAGCGACCTTATTAAAGGATAGCAAGGTCGTCAAAAACATCGATCAGAAGGACAAGCTGGGCTATACCGCACTGGCGAGAGCAACATTGGGTAATCATAGATCTATTGTAAAAATACTGATTGACCGTGGTGCCAGTACCCGAACCGTAACGCAGGAAGAGAACACTTTACTCATGCTCGCAGCGATTTCCGGACATGCAAAGCTGGTTGAATATTATATGCGCACAGGGATTGATCTGAATCATACGGATCGGGCTGGTTATACCGCCATCATGCTGGCGGCAGCGAAGGGAAACGTTAAAATCGTCGACCTGTTGTTAAGCGCCGGTGCAGACTTGCAGCGACACAATCACGATAATCAAAACGCCTACCAGATCGCTCTGGAGGCAGGCCACGAAAAGACCGCGAACCTGATCAAATCCCGCAGCGGCACCTTATTCAATCTCTTTAACTGAATATCCCCACGAATTGATGGGCATGCACCATTGGAACTCTGTGATATATTGCCGGTCTATCGGAGATCACCCAATGACGGAATCTAGATGAGAGACACCTGGCCCTTACTCGAGCAAACCAACTTCCCGTCGGTGACACGGAATACACCCCAGATTCTACAGGTCAACCTGGGATATTTGTGCAATCAATCCTGTTTGCATTGTCACGTCGCCGCAGGGCCGACGCGCAAAGAATTGATGATTGCCGAAAACATTGAGTACCTGCTCGAGATTCTGGAAATGCCCAGTATACATACGCTCGATCTGACCGGTGGCGCGCCTGAAATGAACCCGCTCTTTAAAGCACTGGTTCGAGAGAGTCGACATTTTGATGTCAAAGTCATCGATCGTTGTAACCTGACTATCCTACTTGAACCGGGGTACGAAGACACAGCTCAGTTTCTTGCCGCTAACAAAGTACAGGTAGTGGCCTCTCTACCCTGTTATGTCAAGGAAAACGTCGACGGCCAGCGTGGTAAAGGCGTTTATCAGAAGAGCATCGATGCGCTTAAAATCCTAAACGACCTCGGTTATGGGCAGATTGACAGCGGCCTCGAAATAACACTCGTGTATAATCCGACTGGCCCCTACCTACCCCCTTCACAACAGGCACTCGAAGTCGAGTACAGGGAATTCCTCGCCGAACATCATGGTATCAATTTCAATCAGTTATTTACCATCACCAATATGCCGATAGCGCGTTTCGGCAGCACCCTGTTATCGAAAGGCCAGTTTGAAACCTATATGACGCTCTTGAAAGATTCATTCAGTGTAGCGAATCTACAAAATCTGATGTGTATGAATCAGCTTAGCGTCGATTGGCGCGGTTATGTATACGATTGTGACTTCAATCAAATGTTAAACATGAATGTAGAAAATCCTAAAACCCGGCAACCGTTACATATCCGCGATGTTCTCAAAACTGATATGGAAGATATTCCAATACGTATCGCCGATCACTGTTACGGCTGCACTGCGGGTCAGGGCAGTAGCTGCGGTGGCGCGCTTGACTGAGCATAAATGGATAAGTATCAGTATTATTATCCCGACTTATAACGAAGCCGACTATCTTGAAAATACATTAACGCACTTGTTCAACTTGATCGATCCATTGCAGACAGAATTATTGATCAGTGATGGTGGAAGCAATGATGCCAGTCTTGACATAGCCACACGATTTCCGTGTGAGATTATCGAAGGCGTTCCAGGTCGCGCCATGCAAATGAATCGGGCTGCCAGTCTAGCCAAAGGGGAATATTTACTGTTTTTACACGCCGACAGTCAATTGCCTGAAAACTGGCAAAGCTCAATTTTGAAAAGCGCACAATGGGGTTTCTTTCCAGTCAAACTCAGTGGTAAGCATCCGCTTTTAAGGGTCATTGAACGCGCTATGTGTCTGCGATCATCGATTACCCGGGTTGCAACCGGTGATCAGGCCATTTTTTTTCAGCGAAATTTTTTCAAAAAAATCAATGGTTTCACCGAAATTCCTATCATGGAGGATATTGCTATCTGCAAAAAAGCACGGCGCATAATAGAACCCAGAATAGCCAGCGATGCAATTGTCACATCCAGCAGGCGCTGGGAGGAAAACGGCATCATCAAGACTATTTTCGTGATGTGGTGGCTGCGACTGGCCTACTGGTCAGGCGCCAGCCCGGAACGATTGCATCGCATTTATTATCCTGGCCGCTGCTAATAGTTACCTTCATGCCTCTGGTACAGATATTTGCCAAACCACCGATCGAAGGCAAGGTAAAAACCCGTCTCATGAGCAAACTCGGCGCCGCCAAAGCAGCCCAGGTATATCGGTTCTGCCTGCAATTTACACTGGAATTGCTGCGCGCCTCAGGCCTGCCATATCAAGTCTGGCTGAGTGAAGCAGGCACTGACATCATTTTTGATGGAGAATCCTGTCACCTTCAAAAGGGAGACAATCTGGGTGACCGCATGATTGACGCCCTGCAACACGGATTTAGAAACAACCCAGATGAACCGATATTGCTCATTGGATCGGACTGTCTGGATATTACCGAAAAGTATATCTATCAAGCCATTGAATCACTCAAATACCATGACCTTGTGCTACTACCCTGCCTCGATGGCGGCTTCGCAATGATCGGCTGTCAAAATATTCACCCAACAATATTTGATAATGTTAAATGGAGCAGTGAAACCGTATTACAACAGGTCCTAAACAACGCCAATGGACTCGACTATCGCGTAGATAAACTTGAAACAGTGCGAGATATTGATACGCTGAATGACCTCAATCACTATCCCGAATTACGCGAACTCATCGCCCGTCCCTGATGTTATATCAACTACTAAAACCGCTGCTGTTTGCCGTCGATGCCGAGCTCGCCCACGAAACAAGTCTCGAAATGCTCAATCAGTTTCGGGCATTGCTGCCGCAAACAAAAATACAACTATCGACCCGAGTCATGGGTCTGGAATTCCCTAATCCGATAGGACTTGCCGCCGGTCTGGATAAAAACGCTGACTATCTGCCAGGATTAAGTAAACTCGGTTTTGGTTTCATCGAAATCGGTACCGTTACGCCGAAACCACAGGATGGCAATCCCAAACCACGTTTATTCAGGATTAGTCAACACCAGGGTATTATCAATCGCATGGGCTTTAACAATAAAGGAGTTGAGTACCTGCTTGGTCAGCTACCGTATGCGTCTCGCCCCTACATTCTCGGCATTAATATCGGTAAAAACTTGAGTACTTCGGTAGACCAGGCCCTGTCGGACTACCGGCAATGCTTGGAAGCGGTATATCCGCAAGCCGACTACATTACTATAAACGTGTCTTCCCCAAATACCCCCGGCTTGCGCCAGTTACAAAACGAAGATGCACTCGACAATTTGCTCAGGGGTTTAAACGAAACACGCAAACGCCTGCAAGATCAATATCAGTATAGTCGCCCAATAGCACTCAAAATTTCACCGGATCTCGACGACAAGGTCATTCCTGTCATCGCTGAAATATTACAGAAACACGCCGTCGACGCGCTAGTCGCGACCAATACCACGCTGACTCGGGAGGCAATCAATGGGCATACACTGGCAGCACAGGCAGGCGGACTAAGCGGATCACCGTTGCGTGACCGTTCGCGGCATATACTTTACGAATTTCACCGGCAATTGCAGGATGCAATACCGATCATATCAGTTGGCGGCATCGATTCGCCCGACGAGGCCCGATTGCGGTTCGACATGGGTGCTAAACTGGTACAGATATACAGTGGATTGATTTATAAGGGTCCCGGCTTGATCAAAAGCATCGCCGGAAACCTGAAACCGTAGACTGCTGCTATACTATAATTCCCGGAAGTGAAAGACGCCACACGATCGTGAAATATCCAATTGCATCATTAAAAGACGCCAAGGACTACTTTTTCGACCTACCTGAACAAATAGATGAGCACCTTGATGAAAAGCATCGACCGCCATTCGTCGAGCTAATGGATGCTATCGATCAGTTCTTCAATATAGTCGCCAGTATCAACATGCAGGCCAGCGATGACCACATCATTACCGGTCGTGAAGCTACTGATATTGGAGAACACGGATTTGTTTTATTACTGAGACTAATCGACTTGATGGATAAGATTGACTTACCGCACCGGCGAAAGGAAATTGAGCAAATCTCGTTGATATTTGCACGCTGGGTTTTACGCTATCACGGACAGATCACTCACCTGGAACCTATTGTCAATGCCTGTGCTCAACTGGCCAATATCCTGCAAGACAAAGGGGCGTTAAAAATTCTTTACAACCTGATGACGCAGGTTGCCGATGGCTGTGTTACTGAAATTAAGCAAGATCTCGATGCCGCTAATCAATTGCGCCCCTGGCGACTGTTACACATAAACCGCTGCATTGTCGCAACACGTTCGCACGACCCGGATATCATGAAAGCAGCATTTACCGAATTGCTGGTCTATCTACCGAATGAAGCCGACGATTTCTTTGCCGAAGGCATGAAGGAAATGGATGCTCTCGACTATCCGAGACATGTTCGTGATTTAATGGAATTTTATTACCTGCAAAAACCGCCGGTGAGTATGCATTAGCAAAAATTCCACTCACTCTGTCTCCAGTCCGACCAGGTATCCGCCATACTTTCGAATATTAATGACACCGCTGTCGAAGATCAAATACTGCCCCTTGATAGCATCCAGCTTCCCCTCGACTAATGGATTTTTATCCAGATTAAAACTACTAATCTTGCTCGGATATTGTTGCGATGGATAGTCCAGTGACAAAATGGCATTTTGATCGGCAATCACCTCTACGTCAGCTCTAACTTCATCACTTAAAACAGGTTCAACTTTTAACCAATACGACTCAAACACTTCATAGAGATTAATATCCTGTACCTCGTGTTTTAGCATGCTGCGCCAGTTGGTTTTATCATTTAAATACCGTTTAAAAGCGATTTCAATCAGCCCCGAATAGTAACGTCTGGAAACACGTAAAATCGCTAAACCCTGCACCGCCCCCTGATCAATCCAGCGAGTGGGTAATTGCGACTCACGGGTAATGCCGACTTTGACTCCGGAAGTATTCGACAAATAAATAATATGCGACTTCATACAATTCGCCAGTCCCCACTCCGGCTCACGACAGGTGCCGAGGTGATAGTGGCACTTTTCGGGGGATACGATACACATATCACATTGCGCCAGACGACTAAAACAGGGATAACAATAACCTTGACTAAAGCTTTTTTTAGTTTGTCTCCCACAATGAATACATTCAATATTTTGCAGAAACTCCAACCTGATCTGCTTTCCAATCAGGTCGTTCAATCGAATAGTATGTCCGCATAGATTTAACTCATAAACCACCGGCGTTTCCAGCGAAGTATGCATTTTATGTAAATTTCCCTGATACCTCATGATTGTAGAGAACTTAAGCGAAAGGCGGTTTCCATTAACCTGGACAAACCCTTTTCGCGCCAACGAGACTGTTCGTCGATCACATCCTGCTGTTCAAGCAGGTCTATTTGATATGCCTGCCGATAATGTTCCAGTACTTCCGGCTGCGAAACAGCAAACGGCGGACCCGGCATGATAGTCTGATCGTAGTCCAGCGTCACCAGCAGCATATCTGTATTGACAGTAGTAATATCCTGCATATGTGCGCAATAGCGCGCACGATTAGCCTCGTCGATTGCGATTAAAGCCGCGCGATCAAAAACCAGTTTGCAGCCATCGATATCATCAGCATGCAAATCAAAGTAATCGCCCTCAAGCAATATAATGTTTCCACTTTTTCGAATGATGAATCGATCCGACTCAAACCGCTGATATTGAAGTTTGAATTCGCGAAAAAATGATTCGATAGCGATGCCTGACAACTCTATGCCAACGACTTCGTAGCCGTGATCGGCTAGCCAGGCTATATCATGCGATTTGCCGCACAAAGGTAAAAAAATACGATCGCCGGGTGTTAATTTAAATTGTCCGAGATAGCGTCTGAGATAGACGTTCACTTCATTTTGATGAAAACCGATTTGACTCTTTTGCCAACGTTCCAGCCAGTCATTTGCCTGCATAATTATTTATCGCTGAAATCAGGGAACCTTAACCTGTTGTCAGTATATTTTCACTGTTTTCATTATTTTTTTGTGAACCACCGATTCCCGACTTGGTCCTCGGCAGGGGTGGCTCACCAAAACAATATTCAAATTGGGCAGGCTTACAAACGAACTTTAACGCAGTTACGCCCGTTTTTCTTGGCGACAAACAAAGCCATATCGGCACGTTTAACCATCGACCCGTAGTCACCGGTATCATCGGTTAACGCGGCAACACCGATACTTAAGGTAGCGCTCTTTTCACCGTACGCTGTTTTATAGCGGGTGCTCTCTACAAACTGCCGAATCTTATCAGCATATTTTTCGGCGGCATTCATATCAACCTGCGGCATTAACACGCTCAGGCCATTCTGCCCGTATCGACCGAGAATATCCTTGTCTTTATCAATATGCGAGAAAATATATTTGACTATTGCAGCAAAAACCTTGTAGGCAACCTGGTCTCCGTCCTGTTCGCGCAATTTCGACAAACCATCTACCTCGATAATTAAAATCGATAAAGGTTCACCTTCAACCGCTGCACTTCGGTATTTATCAATCGCGATTTTATCGGCATTTTCTCGACTGAGTAAAGTAATCGTCTTTTTTGACGACTCCTCTTCGGCCTTTATTTTTTGCACTAAATCAGAAGGCGCCATAACTTCGTTATAATCAGAAGGATTACTGCGGTCCGTAAATTCGATGTCAGTCGTCAACGCAGACGACATTTTTTCAGTCAATGTCTTAGGTTTTGCAACATCCGAGGCATGATTTTGAGATGACGGCCCGGTTTTTCGAAAGACTGGATCAGATAGCGAAGAACCATCGAGCACCATCGCAGAATTTTTAATCGTGCGTTTATATATCAGCATAGCCTGCGTCGCAATACTGAGGCTCGAAATCATATCCAGGTCATCAAAGGATTCATCCGACCGACGCAGGCTGATTACACCCATTAACTTGGAATCGTTAAACACCGGTACATCGAGGCGATACGATGTGAAGGTTTTTCGTTCTATCCCCATAAACCCCTTGCTAATGGCGTGCTCGGCACTAATCGTGGATTGGCGCGTTTGCGTTAATTTGTTAAGCAAATCATGCGACCAGATGGTTTTATCGTCATTTTCAAATAATTCACCTCCGATCTTATCAGCCATAGGTTTGGGGCCCTGGCCCTCAAGCGAGGTCAATACATAAGATTCAAATCTAATCACCGGTTCAATGTATTTTTTTAACAAATTGATCATTTCCTTAAAATCAAGAATACCACTCAATGCCATATCAAGGTCGATCAGTGCAAATGCCCATGACTCCTGGCGACTATTCATACTCCTGGTAATCTCTGTTTGTAAAAACAACATACGGCGCTGTCGCTCGAGTAAGTACGAGAAATATCCACCCAGGACTGCAGCAGTAATCAGAAATGCCGATGCCAGGAATATTCTGAAACCCGAAACTTCAGATGCATAGAGTGATATGAGAAAAAGTAGAATAAAGATAATACTGGCAATACTGCTAAGCAGAAATCGAACCGAGTTAAGACTGGCAAGCCATATCACTAGTAAAGACATTTGAAGTGCGTGATGAACACCGTAATTCTGAAAATTTGCAGCCACCATGACAATAAGCATAGTCAATGCACCATTGCCAAGCAGGCTAAGATTCTGCAGATAAGCCTTTTTAATCAATTGACTGGCCAAAGCATTAGCCAGCGCCATCAGAGCCAAAACCAGGTAGCCATACATTGGCACCGAAGATGAATCGATACTAAATGCTCGATATTCAAGATAACAATAAATCAGATTTATAACGGCGAGAATACAAAATGCAAAGACACTGGAACTAAGCCCACTCTCCTCCTTAACGCGATAACCCTCCTCCATTTTTTCGTTCTGAAAACGGATAAATAGCGATTTTTTATATCGTTTGATCAGGTCTTGCGACACTACATTTCTACTCTTGGACGTTTATACCATTATCTGCTTCATGCTGAGGGCTTATTCAAAACCAACCCTCATTCTTTTCAGACTTAATAGTCGAAGATGTGAAGTGCTTCTACCGACGATCAGATCAAAAAAAGGCTCATGCAACCAAAGTATAACGTATATTTACTATTTTCAAAGGCTTATGTGATCTTGTTCATAATACCGGTTAAGTGCCTCATTGACACTTAATGACGAATAATTTCGGTCGAAAACTATCACTTTTCAAGAGCTGATCGCGTATAGTAGGCAATTACCATGATCGATCCGATTGACTCGCGCCTGCCTAACCGGATGCCAGGCATACCCAATAATATTCCCTGAAAAACATGATTGAACTGTTATTAAATCAACAATACCTTGTTTTTGTACTGATTATCATTGCTTTGATCGTATCGTTGACTTTTCACGAATACGGCCACGGCATTGTTGCAAAATGGTTTGGCGATAATACAGCCCTAAATGCAGGCAGGTTAACGTTAAATCCTGTGGCACATATCGATCCTTTTGGGCTGCTTATGGTTATTTTTATTGGTTTTGGCTATGCCAAACCGGTACCAACCAACCCGGCCAATTACCGCTCTCGATGGGCGGTATTACTAGTTGCTGCAGCGGGTCCGGGGGCTAATCTGCTGGTCGCATCCGTTTCGATTAACCTTTATGTTGCCGGATTAATGGCGGGTGTGGGCATATTACAGGGGCCCGGACCAGAGTTCTTTTTTACCTATCTGGCGTTGATTAACCTGTTATTAATGCTTTTTAATTTACTACCGGTTGGCCCGCTAGATGGGCATTACATCCTGCCCTATTTTCTGAGTCGTCCACTGGCATTTCGGTATCTACAGCTTAACCAGCGCTATGGCGTCTACGCCCTGTTGGCATTAATTGGTCTTAATTTCATTGGTATACCGGTTTTTGAATACGTCTGGAAGACGGGGCAGTTTTTGTTGCCCTTAATTATTATTTTTTGATCACTTTGCTATATGTATCGATGTGATTCATATCGACAGCTGTTTAAATCAATGGAAAGCCCGGGGTTTGATCAACTCGGTGATCTCTGCATCATCAATCTGATCACGTTTTCGCATCGACAACAGACTGGCGCTGTTTTCTGCATTAAAAACTCGTTTCACTAATATGGAATGTGACTCGTTGACCCGTTGTAATTTACCGACCACACAAAGATAGGGTTGCAGGTCAACCTGACGGTAAAAGCGGGTATAAACCTGTGGTGTAAATGCCAGATTGAAAAAACCTTTTTCGTCTTCCAGTGTTACAAATACCATTCCTTTGGCAGAACCGGGCGATTGTTTCACCAGCACCATACCGAATACAAAAACATCCGTATCAGCCTTTATATTAATCAGCTCATTCGAAATAATTAATTTTTTAACATTAAGCCGATAAGGCCATTGCTGTGTTTTAATGATTGAAACTGGATGATTTACCAGACTGGTTTTGAACGCACGAAAATCTTTTTGAACGCGTTCCAATGCCTGTTCCGGTTTCCAGTTAATATCGTTTTCCTGAAAATCTACCGGTGGTAGATAAGGTGCGGCCTCGGCCTGCCAGAGCGCATCTGAACGGGACTGTCCCAGCTGATTGAAAATATCGGTAGCAGCCAGAAATGTTAATTCATCGCGTGGTAGTTCCGTGGTAGATACGAAATGCTGATAGCTTTTCCAATTCCCCAGTCTTTCTCTTATTTCCAACAGATGTTCAGCACTGCTTATTGAAAATCCGTTAATCAACCTCAGTCCCAATCGAATCGAATATTCAGCCTGACCCAGTGGCTTTTGCAAACAGTGATTCCATTCTGAATCATTGAGACTTAACGGCAGTAGTCGAATTCCTTGTCGTCTCGCACTTTGCAATAACGCATGCGGTGAATAAAAACCCATTGGTTGCGAATTCAAAACCGAAATATAAAATGCCGCGGGGAAATGGCATTTTAGATAACAGGAGGCATAGGCGATTAATGAAAAAGAAACCGCATGGGATTCAGGAAAACCATATTCTGCAAACCCTTTCATCTGCCCGATAATTTGCTCGGCAAACTCTGGCTTAATACCGTTTCGTTTCATGCCCTGATCGAGTTTCTGCAAAATCGGATTCAGATCTCGATTGAAATCCTTAATACCCCAGGCACCTATTTTCTTGCGTAACTCATTGGCTTCACCCGCCGTGAAATTACCCACTGTAATCGCTATGCGCATGGCTTGCTCCTGAAAAATAGCAATTCCGAGTGTGCGTTCAAGTATCGGTTTAAGGCGCTCATCAGGATATGTAATCGGCTCCAGGCCTTCGCGTCTGGCAAGGAAGGGATGTATAACCTTACCCTGTATCGGCCCGGGCCGAATGATGGCAACTTCGATTACCAGATCGTAAAAGCAGGCTGGTTTGAGTCGAGGTAACATCGACATTTGCGCACGCGATTCGATTTGAAATGTACCGACTGTATCGGCCTTTTGTATCATTGCATAGGTTGCATCATCATGGTCAGGAATACTGTCCAGGCACAATGTTTTCCCATAACAGGTTTCGATAGTGTCAAAGCATTTACGTATCGCACTGAGCATGCCAAGGCTTAATATATCGATTTTGAAAAACCCCAATGCCTCGATGTCATCCTTACACCATTGAATGACAGTTCGGCCATCCATACTGGCGGGTTCCTGAGCGAGTAGATGATTAAGTGACTTATCGGCCAGCATAAAGCCACCAGAATGAATGCCGAGATGTCGTGGAAACCCATGCAGACGTTTGCTAAGCTCCATCCACAGTTTCCAGCTTACAGTTTTATCATTTGGATTTTGCGTTTCGTACTCCCGCTTTAATGCCTGTACAATGTTTTCAGTACCACTACCTCGAAAATATCGACTACTGGCGATTTTCGAAACCTGACTGAGCAATCGATCGTTGACGCCTAATGCTTTACCGACAGCTCGTAAAGCACCTTTGCCTCGAAATGTAACGACATTTGCCACCATCGCTGCACGGTCTCGCCCATATCGACTGTATATATATTGAATAACTTCTTCGCGTCGTTCGTGTTCAAAATCAACATCGATATCCGGTGGATCACCACGTTCCATGCTGACAAATCGCTCAAACAACAAATCGAATTGATCGGGATTCACAGAAGTGATACCGAGTAGAAAACACACTGTTGAATTTGCAGCAGAGCCACGTCCCTGGCATAGTATCTTCTGCTCGCGGGCCCAGCGTACGATATCCCATACGGTTAAAAAATAATCGGCAAACTGTAGTTTTTTGATTAAAGTCAGTTCGTGTTTAACCTGTGTGATGATTTTTTGTGACGGGCTCGATCCAAATCGTTCCACCAAACTCGTTTCAACTAACTCAGACAAATAAGTCTGTGCCGATTGACTCGATGGAATCATTTCTTTTGGATAATGGTAATTCAGTTGATCAAGATCAAATTCGCAGGAATCATTTAATTCATCTGACACTTTTAGAGCGTGTCTATAGCCGGGAATTTTTTCAAACAACCGTTGCAGTTCATTAGCCGTATGCAAACAGCGCTCACTGTTGGGAAAAAAATATTTCTGGCTTGATTCGAGTATTCGATTGGTTCGAATCGATTGCATTAAATCACTCATGCATTTTTGTTTACGATCATGGAAAAAAATATCCTGTGATAAAATATAATCAAGATCATATTTTTTTGCTATGTTCAGTGTTTTTTTTATCCAGCAATCTTCGGCGGGATGAAGATGACGACTAACAGCCAGGTAATAATTACCTTGTAATAGCATATTGAGTTCGGCGTATCTGATATTATTTTTACTTGATCGAATTAAACCGCGCATCGGTTGAATAGCGAAGAGGCCAGCTAAATCACAATTCAATAAATAATCATAAGGAACATTGGGATTATGTTTCCCATCACGGTGCGCATAAGTCAACAAACGATTCATGTTTCTATAACCGACATGATTACGCACAATCAGTACCAGAGTGTGTTGTAACAATACAGGATTTTCATGATCCTGAGTTAGATGGATTTCAGCACCGTAATTTAATTTTAACTGTTTATGCTGCTCCTGTTTCTTGATGTAATCGAGTTCCCGAAAACAGCGTGCAAGTCCATAACCACCATCAAAATCATTAATACAAATCGATTGATAATCAAGCTGATTCGCTCGACTGACAATATCGACTGGATGTGATGCACCCTGTAAGAAGCTGAAATTGGTTTTACACAGCCATTCGTTAAAATGACCAATCCGATACCTGCTGGTATTCATTCACAGGCATCCTGTTTATTTTTGGAGATGCCTTTAACTGTACTCACCCTGTTTAAACCATAAACCATTGAAGTCACGGTATATCCAGCTCAACCGGCCAGTGGCACCTTTTACGCAATAGTAATCACGATTAATCGATTGGCAATCCTCCTGCTGCCACCAGTTACAAAACGATCGTTCCAGAAATGTAAACTGGCTGGCTTGCGGTTTTTCGATTGCCTCTGCAGACGGGTAATAAAATAACGGCCTTTTAATAGATTGTATTAACCATTGAGGTGCATATTCAACTGCAACCTCTGGGCAGTTTAATGGTAACTGATGAAAACTTTGTTCAGGATAAAAACTGTGTGCACAAGCATAAGACTCAATCTCGACTGGCAGTTTATTTTGTAATTTAAACAATGCCTGATGCGATAATTCACTCTCGTCATGACCAAATAAATCCCAAATCAAGGGCGGCAGGTTGAATCGTTCACGAAGTTCGAGCCGCCAGGCAATCAGCGGCATGATTTCAGGTAAATCGAGGTCCTGATCACGTGCCTGCAATTGGCGCATTAAATTTTCGTAACCATATCGGGCCTGGTAGAGCACGGTTTTAAATTCAGGTTGATCACGATGCAACGAATAGGGAAAACGAAACCGCAAATCGAGCTCGATTATCTGTTGATTAAATAAGCGAATTTGCCAGACCATGCGATTGATATGTGTCTCGTCGTTTTGTTCAAATAGGTCGCAAAGTCGCGTTAAATCTAGCCGTAACAGCCCCTCAACGATCTGCCAGACATTGACTGGATACTCGAGGTCACTTGCTACCGACAGGTGTTCATCCTGCTGTATCTGAATCCATGGAAAACCCTGCAAGTCACTCGACTGCGTCTTGGTCCAGCGCCAGATATTTCCCAGCCAGATTTCAAATCGTCGACTAAAGGCCTGGTAATCCGCCTGAAATAAATCGAAAGGACCTTTTAAATCAACTCGCTGTGTAAATGCTTTCAAACGGGACTGCCTTGAATGAAAACGACTTGAATTAAAACCTTTGGCATTCGTCGATTCGAGGTGGACGCACAATTGAGATTGATTTTCAAACCAGTAGTGCCAGGATAAAGTCCGATAAATATTTTTGTTCAGCCGGCTTTGTAAAAAATAAATACCACTAGCCTGTTGATGGCATTGGTAGGATAAATAAAGTAAACATTGCCAGGGATGAATGGCAAACACTGCGATATAAGTATTACTGTAATGATGCGAAAGAATTTTAGAAAACAAAGTCTCGATATCGCATTGCAAATTTTTCTGTTGATTTTGCCAAAATGTCTCGCAATCTTTAATCCTGTTCAGTATGACGTTTTCCGACCATTGCATTGCCACCGGTGACAGGACAAATGGGTTATCTATCTGCTGAGAAGAATAAATAGCAACATAAGCAGGATACTCATCCAGCTCACTTAAACGATTTAAATGAAGGACAGGCGCTTTCGAATGGACTTTCACATTACTTTTCATCAGGATAAAACGCCGATGTCGGAATTACGACTTTCCCGGTACTACTACCCTTAATAACTTGAATGGAAAACTCACCATACTGCCCCTGCCAGGTATTAAGGCGCAGAGTGGCATAGGCATTGCCTTTTTTCTGACTGAGGAAATAATGTCGAATTAAAAATATAATTTGCTGCTGCGCTCGGGCCTGTCGTGTAATAAACGCGAGGTCACCATTGGTCAAAGTTTTTGGTGCATCAATAATAATACGTTTAAAAGTACCTTCGAGAAATAACGGTCGCAACTCACGCACTGGATTTGACGAAGTGATAAAATATAAACGCCTTAAATCGACACCATGGCTAACCCAGCTTGAGGCAAATATGGCCAGACCATGATGATGATAAATCCACACACTGATTGGCACATCCTGTTTTAAAAACTGCAAAGGGATAAGACGACCATTTAACCCCGGAGGAATACCCCACTCAATGATATCGCCAGGTTTCACACTGGAAAACAGCGCATCCAGTTTATCGATACCCGATACCAGTTTTTGAGTCGATGATAACGAATCACTGAGCTTCCTCGCTGAAATTAATTGTTGTGAAAGGCCGGGTTCATCAAATTGCGCAGGGATCGAGGCCATGTTGAACGCTTCTAAATTTAAGTCTTACGTACAACACCGACCAGTTTACCGATGACATGTAAACTCCGGGCAGGTACTTCACGAATAGAGAACTCTGGGTTAGAAGGCAATAACTGAACAGTATCTCCAACCAGTTTAATTCGTTTTAAGGTAATTTCATCGTCGATTCGAACCGCCAGAATATCACCCTTATTTGCCTGTTTCTGTATTTTAATCATGGCAATATCGCCATCGGCTATAGAATCACCAGTCATGCTTTCACCGCTAACGCGTACACCGCGAATATCCCCACCACCGAAAAAATCATGGTTGACCGAAAATGACTCGTTGGTCTCGTCAAACACCGGCATGGGTGCACCGGCAGATATTTTAGCAACCAGCATGAATTCATCTGGATCAAGTGCAAGCTCGCCCGCCAGTAAATAGTCTGATACACGTTGCTCGCGTTGTTTGATGAAACCCTTCTTTTCCAGCGCCTTTAAATGGAAGCGTGCAGTCGTGTGTTTAAAACCGAAATGGCTTGCAATTTCACGCAAGGAAGGGAAAGGCAAGCCCTGCTCAAGAAACTCTCGAGTGTAATCGTAGACCTGTTGCTGAATGGGAGTGAGTTCGTGCATGCGGGCAGTGTAATATGAAACATCGGTTCATGCAACAGTGTTGTATATTATTTCATTTTCGCTGGAGAGAAGGCAAGGATGTGGTAGAAATTCTATCCTAATCTATAATCATTGAGACCTCAGTTAGATCTCGAAAGAATGCACAAGCTCTTGAGGCGGTATGTCGAATCAGCCCATCGTACTGTAGAGGCAATCCTGAGATAGTGTGGATTGATGCTATACTGTAGCAGCGAAATGCTACAAAAACGTGATCTGCCCCCTATTAAAAATGGGATGGGAGGGGACTTTGGCAGTTATGCTGTGAGTTATAAGAATATCAATAATACGTTATGCGAAGAGGAATTTGTTTGTTGATGGCACTGGTGGGGCTCTTTTCCCTCGAGGCCAATGCCCAGGAAACCCTGGAGAATGTTCGCTTTACGGTTGAACATTTCAAGGTTGTCGGTGATAACCCCATTGGCGATGCAGCTGATAGTATCCTCGAACCTTTTACCGGTGAACAATATGGCCTGGAAGGTCTGTCTGCTGCGGCTGATACATTGGGGCAGGCGATCATTGATGCCGGCTTCAATTTTCATCGTGTCTCGCTACCCCCCCAACAACTGTTTTCCGGCACTGTCAAACTCAAGGTATCGCGTTTTGCCATCGGTAAAATCACCATCGAAGGCAATAGGTTCTTCGACAAAGCCAATATTCTGCATTCGGTACCCGAACTGATTCTTGGTGAAACCCCGAATACCCGGGAATTGTCCCGTTCATTAAAAATTTCCAACACACATTCGTCGAAGAGCACCGTTTTGCGTTTCAAGGAAGGTGAGGAAGCGGACAGTATCGACGCTGAGCTGACTATAAAGGATCGCAATCCTCAGGTATTCTTTATCACGCTGGACAATACCGGACCCGAAAATGGCGAGATTTATCGCACCACGCTGGGCTATCAGCACGGCAATCTGTTCAATCTCGACCATTCGATTACCGCGACCGTGACCACCGCACCCGAAGAACCGTCGACGACTACCCAGGTAGGTATCAACTATCACATCCCGATGTACCAACACGGCGCAAGCCTGGATATACTTTTTTCCGACTCGGAGGCCAATTCGGTTGGTGCTACCGGCAGCTCTGTTTCTTCAGTGGACGGTGTTTCAACCGGCGAGGTGAGTACAGGTAAGGGACTTGAAATTACCGGTAGCGGTACCGTAGTCGGCCTTGTTTATACCCGACCGATGCTCACTAGTGGCTCGTTTAATCATCAGTGGTCGATCGGTCTGCAACACAAGAATTTTGACAACAAATCCAGTTTTAACCTGATCGATTACCAGCTTGTCAGCGACCCGCTTGAACTCGGCTACGCGTTTACCCGCCAGGGGCCCGGATCCAGTTTGTCCGGCGGCTTCACCCTGGTCGCCGAAGTAGGTGACGACAGCAAGGATTACACTCAGGACCGCGCCGAGGCCGAGAGTGGCTGGAGCGCGGTTCGTTATAACCTGGCCTATGATTTCCTGATCGGGAAAGAGTGGCTTTTGCACATGGGTCTTTCCGGGCAGTCCACTAGTAACCTGTTGATTTCAGGCGAGCAATTCGGCGTGGGCGGGGTCGGTAGTCTGCGCGGTTTCGAGGAGCGTTCGGTAACCGGGGATTCTGGCTACCAGGCAACTGTGGAATTATGGATGCCCCCGATAGCATCCTATAGCCTGCGCTACTCTATATTCTTCGATTTTGCCAATACCGAGTTCAACGATGGCATGATTGCGGGTAATGAGGGTGTCTCCTATGACCTCGCTTCTGCCGGTGTGTCGATGTTCTGGTCATGGAGGCAAAACCTGAGTCTCAGCTTGAACTACGGGGTGATCAACCAGGGCGGTGGCGCCGATACATCTATCAATCAGGACGGTAATAGCAAGCTTCACATGAGTCTGGTATACCGATTTTGAGGTATGGCATGAGAACAGCCAATTTTTTGATATTTGTACTATTGACCAGCGTCATGAGTTATCCCAGCCAGGCCGCAGTCACGGTCGGAGAAGTGGCTTTTTCACGCGGTGTATTGACGGGTCAACAGGATGGCTCGAACCCCCGCATCATTGGCAAGGGTGTCAGATTACACAATGGCGAAACCCTCAACACCGGCAGTCGGGGGTTTGCACTAATCAAGCTCAAAGACGGCACTCGAATGACCTTGCGTCCGAATACGACCTTCAAAATTGAAAATGTAAATACCAAAAAGAATAATGAAAACATATTGTTGAGCCTATTTCGCGGCGGACTCAGAGCGATCACCGGATTCATCAGCAAGAGCAAGCCCGACGCTTTCAGAATCAATACCAAGGTTGCCACCATTGGCATCCGTGGCACCGAATTTGACGCCCGTCTTTGCGCAGCAAAAGAGTGCGACCAGGAAGAGAAAGCGAGCGGCAAGAAGGCCAGCAACGAATCCCGCGTGGTAGGACGTATCGCAGTACTCAAGGGCAAGGCAAGCGCAACCGAAGATCGCAAGAAAAGCCGCGCTCTGAGCGTCGGCGCGGCGGTTTATGAACGCGACCAGATTCAGACCGGAATCAGCTCCTTCGCGGTCATCGCATTTGACGACAAGACGCGGGTTACGATGTCGCCAAAGAGCGTCTTTCGTATCGAGGAACACCAATACAAACCGGAACAACCCGCTGAAAACAATTCCTTTTTCAGTTTTTTGCAGGGCGGATTGCGCCTGATAACCGGGGCCATTGGCAAGCTCAATCGTAAAGCGTTTCGTATCGGTACGCCCATCGCCACCATCGGTATCCGTGGCACTGGTTTTGACCTGGTTTGCGCAGGCGAATGTGTCAGTAGCAATGCCTTGCGAGACCCGGTGCGCGATACCGTGCTCGGCGAGCTACTGAGTTTTTTCCTCAAGCCGGTCTTCGCCAGTAGAAATGATAACGGTATGTACGCCAGGGTATGGAACGGCGCCATCGTGTTACGGCTGGGCAACGATTCGGTATTGTTGAACAATGGCAAGACCGCGTTCCTGAAAAACAAGCTCAGCGCGCCGGTCATCGTTCCTGATATCCCGATTGGCCTGCGCAACCTCGGCGGTGCGCCAAGGCCGGACAAGGTAAAAGTGAATAAAGACCTGTTCAGCACCATTGAACAGAAGGACATCAAGCCCGGACTTTACGTCAACGTACGCAAGGGTGATGTGGCGATCGAAGGAACGGATGGCAAAACGATCAATCTCGGTGCGGGTGAAGCCGGGGTAGCGGGAGCCAGGAAAACCGCCCGCCTGCGGGTTGTCCCCGCCTTTCAGAAATTCGATCGCGTCCCCGATCCGTCGAAAATCACGGCGAAGTCTGAAAAAATGATCAACATGCTCGGCAAGAAGGGCGCCGACAAGAAGGGCCTGGAGTGCGTAATCCAGTGATTGAACCGACTCACAGTTCCACCGACAAAGTCAACTCCCGGGCAACGGGGCATTTAACTTCGACTGCATCTGGTTTAGCATGGGGGCTGGTTCCAATGGTTGTGGGTCACGTGGGCCGGGATGAGCATTCCGATGATTAAAAGGCCGATAATTAACATCCCCTGGTTACTGGCGTTGCTCGTCGCCACCCCGCTATTCGCAAATCCCCAGGGCGCACAGGTCATCAGCGGCAGCGCCACGCTTTCACAGCCGACTGCCAACGTGCTCAATGTCACCAACAGTGCGAACGCGATCATCAATTGGCAAAGCTTTAACATTGGTCGGGGGCAGACCACCAATTTCATCCAGCCGGGTGTTAACAGCGCGGTGCTCAACCGGGTTCTCGGCCACAACCCGTCGCAGATTCTCGGCAATCTTAATTCCAACGGTAAGGTCTTTCTGATCAACCAGCACGGGTTAATGGTGGGCGCGGGCGCGCAGATCAATACCGCCGGTTTCTTTGGTTCGACGCTCAACATCACTAACGAAGACTTTCTCAATGGCAAGCTCAAGTTCGAGGGCGGTGGTCTCGGCGGCATTGATAACCGCGGCTATATCCATGCCGGCGACGATGGCAACGTCGTATTGATCGCCCCGGATATCGACAATGGCGGGGTGATCGAGGTCGACCACGGCAACGTCATCCTGGCTGCGGGCAAGTCGATCACCATCACCAGTTTGAACGACTCGTCGATCGAGTTCGAGGTACAGGCGAAGGATGATCGGGTCACCAACCTTGGTCGCATCATCGCCCACCAGGGCGCGGTGGGCCTGTTCGCCGGCAGCCTCCGGCACAGCGGCGCGATCAACGCCACTGGAATGGTCCGCAATGCCGATGGCAGCATCAGCCTGGTGGCGCAACAGGATATAGAAGTCACAAAAA
Organism: uncultured Gammaproteobacteria bacterium; assembly: GCA_964651385.1. Taxonomy (GTDB): domain Bacteria; phylum Pseudomonadota; class Gammaproteobacteria. The sequence continues at coordinate 46,964 of CAZYYM010000013.1, forward strand.
CAGCTACCCTGAAAGTCGATGGCGCGCAAGGCGGTAAAATTAGCGTGCAAAGTCACCACGGCGATGTCTATTTTTCAGGCATGGCCAGTGCAGTCGGTAGTAGCTTGCACGGCGGTCATGTGGCGATTCTCGGTGATCGGGTTGGATTGTTCGATCAGGCCACCATCGATGCCTCCGGCGCGAGCGGCGGTGGCGAGGTGTTGATCGGTGGAGATTACCAGGGCGGTGGGACGACCCAGCGAGCCCGGCAAACCGGGTTTGGTGCGCAGGCCAGCATCCACGCGGACGCCACCCAAAAAGGTGATGGCGGCAAGGTTATCCTCTGGTCGGATGCAAGCACCCGTGCCTACGGGCAGATTACCGCGAAAGGCGGCAAGCTTTCCGGCGACGGTGGTTTTGTCGAGGTATCGAGCAAGGGCGGACTCGGTTTTAACGGTCAGATCGACGTTGGTTCGCCCCATGGCGAGGCCGGCAGTGTGCTTTTCGATCCCACCGATGTAACCATTGCGACAGGCGGTACGGCACCCGTCCCGAGTCTGTTTGGCGCCAGTCAAGGGCTTCCATTGACGATCAACCCGACATCAATTACCGCGATCACCAACACCGGCGCCGCGGCGCTGATCCAGGCAAACCGCGATATCATCGTCAACAACCCGATTACCACTGTCGCAGGGGGTACCGGGGGTAAGCTCACCCTGCAGGCCGGCCAGAACGTCACCATCAACGCCAACATCACCACCGACGGTGGCTTGCTGCAGATCAAGGCCAACGACGCCACGGCAACCAGTGTAACTGATCGGGGTATTGGTAAAGGCGGCCTATCCATGGCCGCAGGGACCACTCTCGACGCCGGTGCCGGTAACATCGAGCTGTGGATCGATAGCGGTATCGCCGGCACCAGCGGGGATATGCTGCTGTCCAATCTGAACGCCAATCATATCCTGCTCAAACACAATGGATTGTCTGTGGGCAGCAGTATTTTATCGAACACAACAAGCACCATCACCGCGAGTTCAGTATTCATCGACCACGATGGTCCCACCAGCGGACAGGTCGGTACCTCGGTGCTGCCACTGAACCTGGTGACGGATAACCTCGGCGCGCATATTCACGGTAGCACCACTAACCCCTTCGGGATTTTCATCGATGCCCAACCGTTACTCGCCAACCAGGTCACCGTCGGCGGTACCTGTTACGGTGCCGGAGCGACCGGTTGCGCCACCTTCGGCGCGCATTTGATCACCGGCCTCGAAACCCTCGACGGCGGTAATATATCGCTCAATGTTACCGGTAACCTGACCATCGCCGACCAGGTACAAATCGATCTTGCCCCGGGTTCCAATGGTTCGGGCAACATCGCGTTGACTGCCTCCGGCAACATGATCAATAACAACATCATCACCAACAACACGGCGACCGGTGGAATTACTTTCACCTCGCCAACCGCGATCCTGGTGCAGGGCGTATTTACCCCGGGAGCCGCCGCAATTGGCGCCGAGGTAAATACCAACACCGGTCCGATCACCCTCGCCGGAGGCGCGCTCGACCTGATGATCGACCGCGGCGGATTTCTTGAAAGTGCCGGCATAATTAACGGCAACGTGGTCACCAAGGGTGGGGTTATCGATATCGGTAGCTTTTCCGGCGGTACCGGTACGCTCACGATCAACGGCAATCTCACCCTCGACCCGACCGCTATCGCCGTCTTCGATATCGCCGGCACCACGCAGAGTACCGGCTACGATTTCCTCAATGTCAGCGGCAATGTGGCACTGGATGGCACCCTGTTGGCGCTGTGGGATACGACTACACCGCCCGGAAACGGGAGCGTCTACACGCTGTTGACATACGGAAGCAATACCGGCAACACCACCTTTGCCAGCGTGCGCCCGCCAGTGGGCGTGATTACGAGTACACCGACCTATAACCTAAACAATTTTGTACTGACCACCAATGTGGTGTCGCCGAGTATCAAATTCTGGAGTAATGTCGGCGGAGGTAACTGGAACGTGGCGGGGAACTGGACAGGGGGTGTGGTTCCGATAGCAACCGATTACGCAGTCATCAACCAGCCCGACGACACCATCGTCATTAACGTTACCGACGCGCAATCGGTGGCCGGACTGGAGGCACAGAATCTGATGACGATCAGTGGCGCCGCCGGCAACCTGACGCTTGCGGGTGATAGTCTTCTGGGCGGAGACCAGCTAACCATCAGTGGAGGGGGTACGCTTGTGGTCGGCGGCAATAGTCTGGCAACCGGATTGAATATTACCTCTGGCACCCTATTTGGTCCGGGAACCCTGACTTCGTTCAGTTTTGCGACCACCACTCTGGCTGGTGCAACGATACAGAATCTAAGCTGGACCAACAACGGCTTTATCGACATGACGGCATTGAACGTGCCCTATATTCTCGACGCGGTGACGCTGAACAACGCCGGCACGGTGCTGCACAACCATAACCAGCCCCTGCAGTTGAACAATGGCACGGTATTCAACAACAGCGGCAATTTTAATATTCTGGGTACGGCAGCAACCGTGCTGAATACCAATGCTGGCGGGGTGTTCAACAACACCGGCACTGTGACCAAAACATCTGCCGGGTCGAGTGCCCTCAGTGGCGTTTCATTTGTCAATACCGGCGGTTCGATCGTTCTCTCCAATGCGGCGGCTAATCTCAACCTGGGTGGAGCCTCGCTCAACCTCGTTGCTGGGAGCGCGCTGAGCGGTATCGGTACCCTGTCCGCGAACGTCAGTAACAACGGCGGCGCCATTCGGCCCGGTGGCACGGGCACGGTGGGAACGCTAACGATCAACGGTAATCTGGTTAATGCAGCGGGCGGCTCGCTGGAAATCGATATCTCTGGACCGACAACCCATGATGCGCTCAACGTGGTCAACGGCAGCTTTGGAGGGACTCTGGATGTGACCCTGATCGGCGGCTATCTGCCGAGCACTAGTGATTTGCAACCGATCGTTAATTGCAGCGCGCTTTGCGACGGAACTACTTTTGCCACCCTCAATTCACCCGCCAGGGTAGTCTACGGACAGGTCGCCAATGTCAACGATTTAACCCTGGATGCCCTTTCGCTGAGCTTTTTCTGGGATGGTGGTGGCGATGGCGTGAGCTGGTTCGACCCGATTAACTGGAGCCTCGACCAGCTTCCAAACGCCACCATCGATGTCACCCTGAACAGTGGCACCAGCATCGATTACAACGGTACCGCGACCATCAACACGCTGGCGCTGGCGGATACGCTGACCATCAGCGGTGGCAGCCTGACCATTCAGGGCGGGGCCTCGGCCGCCGATCTCGATGTGAGTTCCAGCGGCAGACTGGTGGTCAACGGCGGCAATTTCACCAGCATGGGGCGCAGTCTCATCAATGGCAATGTTAGCCAGAGTGCGGGAAGCCTGGTTTTCGGCGGGACGACACAGTTCCCCGGCAGCCTGAACGTGGATGGGGGGGTGGTGGATTTGAATGGCAGCGCGACCCTGGCCGGAGCGTTTACCCACAACGGTGGCCGCATCAATGTCAATGCCACCACCGCGCTGACCAACAGCAATAACCAGTGGGCCGGGGGCGATATCGGCGGCAGTGGCACCCTGGTACTGGGTAATGCACCGGGGACGCCAACGCTTGCGATCAGCGGACCCAGTGCCAAGGGGCTGCTCGGTACATTGACCCTGGATATGAACCTCAATGATATCGTCATGACCGGCAGCGGTAGCCTGACGATTGCTCCCGGCGCGACTCTCGATAACACCAACGGTCAGAGCTTTATCAAGAGTGGCAACGGCGGGATTCTGGGAACCGGCACCTTCATCAACAGCGGTGGTCGGTTTAATAACCTTTCGGGTGACACCACGCTGACCGTCAATCTGATCAACGATGGTGGCAGCACCGTGAGTGTGACGGGGGGGGCGCTCGGGATTGTCGACAGTGAGACGCTGGATCTGGCAAATTACAACGTGGCATCAGGGGCGACTCTGGGTTTCGGGGCACCGCGTAACCTGGACGGTTCGCTGTTGGTGAACGGTAGCATGGTGGTGAGCGGCACGACTGTCACCCTGCCGACCAACCTGACCTACAACGGCAGTATCCTACTCAATAATGCGACGCTGGATGTGAGCAAACTGGGCGCGTTGCTGCTTGCCAACGGGGCGAGTCTGGAAGGATCGGGTACAGTGAATGGGAACCTGATCAACGGCAGCGGTATTCTCAAGATCGGTGGGGCGGATGCGATTGGTAATCTCGCAATTACCGGCAATTACCAGCAGAATGCGGGGGCAGCAACGGTCGTCGAGGTGTTTAATAATGGCACAAGCACGCAGGCGGATTTGCTCACCGTAAATGGCAGTGCGACGCTTGGTGGCACGCTGGTTATCGGATTCACCACCAACTCACTGGGGATCGTATCGAGCAGTTTCAATCCGTTCGCATTCCAGGGCAGCGTGAGTAACCGCTATGACCGGGTGGTGGATGCCGGGGGCAATATCGTCGACATCGATTTCAGCGGCGGCACCTTCACCATTCTCGGCACCAACCCGCAGATACCCGACGCGGTTGTGGAAGAATTGATCAGCTTTGCCAGGGAGCACCAGAGCCTGATCGAAGCGATCAAAACCAATGAGTCAAAGCAGGAGGCGATAATAGTCGCGATCAAGGAAAAAAAGAAACGCGCCGAAGAGGATGAAGAAGAAGAGAATACAGTGCTGGTGTGTCATTAATCGAAGCGTGATTGACTTCACAGGCGGATGAACTTATCCGAATTTTTGCAATGTTTTGCTAGGTGTTTTTTAATCAGCTTATATCCATATTCCCGGACACAAACGATTTAAACAATGACTATCCACTATTTTGCTTACGGCTCTAATCTGGCTACACCACGCTTGTTGCAGCGTATCCCCGATGCTCGCCTACACAAAGTTGCTACCCTGTCAGCCCATCGACTTTGTTTCCACAAAAACGATTCCGGACAGTCGGGTAAATGCGACATCGAAAGTACCGAAAATCATCAGGATGTTGTTTATGGGGTTATATATCTCATATCACAGGAAGAAAGAGAGATACTGGATTATTATGAAGGCCACGGTTTTGGCTATCTCAGCAAAACCGTCGAAATTACGACGCTGGATGGCGACATAATCGAAGCTCTAACTTACTACGCGATTGATATCGATGTCGTCCAGCAACCCTACCACTGGTATAAGGAACATGTTTTGCGCGGAGCCCGTGAACATGACTTCCCTATTGAATATATCGCAATGATAGAAGCCCAGGAATCGATTGACGATACCGATGCGAAAAGAGTACAACGGGAGCTGAAGATTTATCGCTGATCGCGCCGAATAAAAGCCCTTTACACCTGTTATAATCACCCTGTCTGAATCCTGTCACTTCAACCTGAGGTTTTATTTCGATTGAAGTGGTCAGGATACTCCGATTTCTGCGGAGCGTAACCAGACATCGATATAGGGCTTACCAATGCTGCGGTCTTGAACAGGATTTCCAGGTCTAGCGACG
>CAZYYM010000014.1:0-51638 GCA_964651385.1 uncultured Gammaproteobacteria bacterium
TACTTCGAAACGCAAATCGGTCCAGAAAACACCCTTTTCATATAACATTTTTTCAGGTGTTGTCCTAGACTAGATATATCCAAAAAAGATTATTCTTATACTGAGCGGTAATATTAAGAATTCAGCTGTAGTTTGACGATTTCATGGAACCGATGTGAGCTTCGATTACGACACCATTCGAGAAAAAAAACATACTGGCGATAGTCAGTGGGCTTCCTATAGCGATCTCTTCATGGTACTCGCTTTTATCTTTCTGTTGATGTATATGGTGGCGAGCCTGCGTACCGGTATGGTTTCGATTACGACACATGCCGAAATTGAATCGGTTAAGAAAGAGCTGGATCTTTACGAGTCAATCAAGACCCAGTACCTCGCCGAACAGGCCAATCCCAAAGAGCAGCAAATATATCAACAGGTACTGGATCAGATTTCCCTGCTGGAATCAGAGGCGAGTGAGAATAAGAAACGTCTCGAGGCGGAATTTCAGCAGCAGGAAATACGTGAATCTTCACTCAATCAATACCAGCAAATGATCGTGTCGATGATCAATGCCAATGCGGTCGCCAAGGCCGAAGCCAATAAAAAATTGACCTCGGAAATTAAACAAAACGTTCAGCTCACGAAAGAAATCAAACAAAAGGCGGAAAATGTAGCGACACTGGAAACTCAACTGGAACTCGAAGCAGCCCAGATGTCTGCGCTGAAAAAGGCTAATACCGAGCAAACCAGCCAACTCGAAGGTAAATTTGAACAGTTGAAAGATCAATACGAAAAAGGCCAGGGCAAGTTAGCCTCGCTTGAGGAACGCCTGCAAAGCGAAGAAGCCGAAAAGGCCGCATTGGAAACACAGCATCGGGCTGAAGCAGAGGCATTGAAAAATAAATTCGAGCAATTGAAGCAACAACAGGAAGAAGGTCGGAGTCAAATTGCTTCCCTGGAAGATATTTTAAAACAGGAAGCCGAGGAAAAGGCAGCGTTGGCCAGTTCGCATGAGCAGCAGACTGAGTCGCTCGAAAGCAAAATAGAAGAACTTAAAAACAAACAAAGTGAAGGCAAGGAGAAAATGGCATCCCTGGAAGAAAGGCTCGCCACGGAAGCTGCCGAAAAGGCCAGTTTGAAAAGTGCCTATAGTGAAGCATCTAATAAACTGCAAAGTAAAATAGAGGAAATAACCGGAAAGCATGACCAGACTAAAACCGAACTGGCTGAGCTGGAGGAAAAGCTGAAAGCGGAAGAGGCTGAGAAACTGGCGCTTGAAACCCGGCTATCGGAGGAAACCAGTAATCTTCAGGGTAAAATTCAGGAATTGGCGCAAAAACACAACGAAAGCCAGAACAAACTAGCCGCTGTACAGGAAAAGTTGTCAGCTGAAGCTGCCGATAAGGCGAATCTTGAAGCCTCACTATCGAAACAAACCAAAGAACTCGAGGATCAATTAAAGGCTTTGGCAGGCCTGCAAAGTCAGAGCCAGGCCGAATTGGCTGAGCTCGAAAAAAATCTGTCCGATCAAGCGGTTGAGAAGGCTGCATTGAAAAATGCAAGTGTCGCAGAAATCGAAGCACTGGAAAATAAAACTAAAAATTTGAAAGGCGATTTAGACGAAAAACAAAGTGAACTGACGGCATTGGAGCAAAGCATTAAGTCAGGGGAGGATAAGATTGCAAGTCTGGAAAAAGCGCATGCCGATCAGTTAAAAAAATTGGGTGATAAGGTGAGTGGCTTAGCAAAGGATTATGAGGCACGCAATCGCGAAGCGGATAAGCTGGCATCGGAACTGGGTACTGCGCAACAAGCCTTGGAGGATACTACCGGTCAACTGAAAAAAACACGGTCAAGTCTGGCTGATACGAATAAAGAGTTGGGTAAAGCGCTGGAACTAGCCAAGCGACGGCAGGATGTCGCCAAACAGATTCAGGATAATTTTGAAGAACATGGCATTACTGCCGAAGTTGACAGTGGAACCGGTGATGTCATTCTCGATTTCGGTAAAGATTATTTTGATACCGATAGCTTTGAACTGAAACCCGGTATGGAATCTACCATTCGCAAGGCTATACCCATTTATGCGAAAAGCCTTTTTGCAACGGAATCCGATATTGCCAGGATATCTTCGGTCGAAATAGTTGGATTTGCTTCACCAACTTACGGTGGCGAACCGGTGAATCCGCAGGGGCTATCTGTTGAAAACAGGGAGGCCGTCAATTATAACCTCGACTTAAGCTATGCGCGAGCACGATCAATATTCGATTATGTTTTCGATACAGAAAAATTAATCTTCAGCTACCAGAAGACTATGCTGCCTCTGATAAAGGTTACCGGTCGTAGCTTTTTCACGGAAAAAATCGATCCGCAGGACACTGGAAATTTATCTAAAGAAGATTTCTGCAAACAATATAACTGCTATCAGTCGCAGCGAGTCATCATAAAATTTGGTTTAACCGAAAAAGGAGATTCATAGTGAATTCAAGCATTGTCGAAATGATTAATGTGATCGTGCAGTATGCCACCGATTTCCTCATGCCGTTTCTGCTCATCGCCTTTTTTCTGGCAGTTATTGTGCGGCTATTAATTACCGTTATCATTAATCGGCAACGCCGATTCGTTAAAGAGTTCTGCAAACGTGTGCATAAGGATTTATATAAGAATCCTGACACGCATGGTTCCTTTTATGACGTATTGAAGCGATTTTTAGCCAGAACCTATTTTGAATGTTTTGAATTACGCGCCAAGTATAAACGGCGCAATTCAGACCATGTGATGACGATTGGCGACCGGGTATTTCTGATTCAGGATGGTATAATTAGACTGATCGATGATTTTCTCAAGCACGCACGATATCTGCGCAAGGACACCAGTCAGCAACCTAATTTCATCGAAATATCTAATAATGTTTTCAGTTCCAATCCCGTGTTCAATCGGGTCTTCGGACTTTTCTCGATGAGTCGGTCAAATGAAATACTGAATATTCTGCCAGGAATTTTTATTGTGGCGGGTATATTCGGCACTTTTCTTGGCATCATGAAAGCTTTGCCGGAACTTACCGGCATGGATATTACCAATGCGGAAGCCAGTAAGGTGGTTATCGACAGCTTTTTGATCAAGATTTCCTTTGCACTGACGACTTCAATATTAGGCATTATCCTTTCTATCCTGATGAGTTTTCTGAACACTTTGTTGTCGCCGGAAAGTACCTATATGGAAATTGTGGACTCGTTCAAATCAGCCACAGAAATTCTCTGGAATAAAGCCGAACACAATGAAGTTGGTCAACTGGAAAAAATCAGAAGTGATCGGAATTCAGAGGCTGAGGACGCGTTTGAGCTGGCGATCGCAAATATGTACGCCAAGCGGCTTTAATGGCGCCGTGTTTAACCAATGTAACAGGGAAGGTTTTTTCAGGACTTCGTTGAATTCGGATCATTTTTAGCTGGTTTAGGGGCAGCGTAGGCAGAATATCCCAGCAAAGCTCTCCGATTCAGATTTTCAACAAACTCTTCTGCGTGTTCTGTAACCGATTCAAGTGTTCCGGGTCGTTTCCCCTGTATTTCAGAGGTTCCGCGACCGATCACATACCGGTACCACTCACCTGCCGGCATGCCTTCAGGTGGATCGGTTTTTTCGATCTTTGTGACGCTGAATTTCCGGTCAAAAATATCGTCGTCTACTTCTTCACTCATATTTAAAATATCCGTGGCCCGTCTACTGATAAATTCGAATCTAGAACGACTTTTCTGTCAGTGTGAGGAAGCCAGAAAGAACTACCGTATATAGCCGTACAGACTTGTTCAGCACCGGATTAAGAGTTATTAGCATACAGCAAAATGCTGTGAAAGGGGGAGTTGATTGCGATTTTCTACAGCAATGATTAAAGTTTGATTACGCTTTTATTAATTAAATCGAAATTCACCGGCAGGCACCGGTTTCGATAATCGATTGGTAGAAAACATCAAGCTGATTGTCAGACAGTGCATTAGGTAAATCATGTAAAAGCGACATCCGTGCGAGCGCATTTCTCTGCATTTCATCGGCAATAATTTTTTGATACTAACTGGAATTATAGTCAAGATATTGGCTAATGCGTCAAGTTTTCCCATCAACCGGCAGGATTGTTAAAGCTTCTTAGCCCTTTCTCTCAAAACATTTTTTTGGATTTTACCCGTAGCTGTCTTCGGCAACTCAGCGAATACGACTTTTTTTGGTCGTTTAAATCGCGCCATATTGTTGCCACAAAATTCAATTAATTCGTTTTCGGCAGCATGCTGCCCGGGTTTGAGTTCGATAAAAGCACAGGGTACTTCCCCCCATTTATCGTCACTGAGAGCCACTACCGCAGCGTCACCAACAGCAGGGTGTTTGTATAAGGCAGCTTCGATTTCTACCGATGAAATATTTTCACCGCCGGAGATTATAATATCTTTGGCGCGGTCTTTAACCTGGATATACCCATCCGGGTGAATCACGGCGAGATCACCACTCATAAACCAGCCATCCCTAAATGCTTTTTCAGTAGCATCCGGATCCTTCAGATAGCCTTTCATTGTTGTATTGCCTCGGATGACAATTTCTCCCATGGATTCTCCATCCCAGGAAACCGGGTTAGTCGAATCGGTATCAATGACGTCGACTGCTTCGGTCATAGCAAAACGCACACCCTGTCGAGACTTTAGCTCGGCCTGTTTTTCCAGACTTTGTCCAGACCAGCTCCCTTGGGACGCGGCCTGTAAAATATGACCATAGGTTTCGGTTAAACCGTAAACATGCATCACCTCGAATCCGAATTGATCCATGCTTTCCAGTACTCGGGCAGGGGGGGGTGCACCGGCGGTCATGACGTTGATGGTCCGGTTGAACTTTTTCTGCTCCGATTCCGGTGCATTGGCTAGCATATTAAGAATGATCGGTGCACCGCCAAAATGCGTAATTTGGTGTTCTTCAACCAGATCGAATAGCAATTTGGGATTAAATGCGCGCATACAGACAACGGTGCCGGCGACCGCCGCCATAGTCCAGGCATGTCCCCAGCCATTGCAGTGAAACATAGGCACGGTGTAGAGATAACGTGGGTGCTGCGGCAATGCCCAGGATACAACCGTGCCCATCGTCATTAGATAAGAGCCTCTATGGTGGTAAACCACCCCTTTCGGAAGACCGGTTGTGCCTGAGGTATAATTGAGTGTTAACGCCTGCCATTCGTCTTCGGGCAGTCGCCATGCAAAAGTTTCGTCGCCGCGTTCAAGCAGATCTTCGTAATAACAGAATTCGATATTATCGGGCAGCGGCGGTTTTTCGGTTGCGTCGATGTCATCAATTATAATAATTTCGGGTTGTAACCGACTGGTCTGCAAGGCAGCTTCAAGCACCGGCCAGAGTTGTCGGTCGACAATAAATACCCTCGATTCGCCGTGATCGATGATATAAGACACCGTTTTGGCGTCGAGCCGGGTGTTTATAGTATTCAAAACCGCGCCCGACATCGGGATGGCAAAATGTGCTTCGAACATTTCCGGTGTATTGAAAGCAAATATCGATACTGTATCGTTTTTACCAAGGCCTCGTGCGGCAATACTGGAAGCAATACGGGTACAGCGTGCCCGGGTTTGAGCCCAGGTATAACGTCGATCATTGTAAATCAAAGACTCTTGATCCGGATATATATCGGCTGTACGCTGCAGGAATGACAAGGGCGTGAGAGGAACGAAGTTGGCTTTGTTGGTTTTTAATTGATCGTATTCGATGGTCATAGTGATTCTCCGGACTAATTACGAATTGGTGATCCATTATCCAGCATGGAGGTGATGCGTGCTCTTGTTGCATCGGTTTGAATAAGACTCAAAAACGAACGGCGCTCGGCGTCGTAAAAATCCTGTTCACTCCAGATCGTTCCCGGCTCCACCTCACCGCCAGTTACAATACGCGCCATTTCGGATCCAACAGCGACGTCGTGCGGCATAAAAAGACCTTTATCACGGGACTCGGCCAGCCATTGACGCATTTGTTCGAAAACCGGTTTACCGGGTAATGCCAGATCGGGGCGAACGAAGGTGACCTGCTCCGACGGGTTTTCGATAGCGCTTATGGCTTCATTGAGGATTCTGTCGCGATTGATAACAAAGCGATCATTGTTGCGCAGCATGGCCTGTTGTTTGGCAACGATCGGCGAGCTTGCCGTCTTACCGTAACCAAGGTTCATGAAAGCCTTCCAGCAGGCTTTTGAAATGTCCTCATCGCATTGTAGTAGATCGATCCAGCGATACAGAGTTTCCTTACAACCACCGCCACCGGGAACAACGCCGACCAATGATTCAACGAGACCGGTAACCGAATTGGCATGACAAATGACTTGTTTGGCATGTAGTACCACTTCGAAGCCTCCACCGATTGACATTCCGACCGGTGCAGCAACTACCGGGAACAGGACATTGGCCATTCGATGCACAGTGTTTTGGAAATCTGCCAGAAATTGGTCGAGTCCGTCCAAATCGTCCTCGCGGAAGAATTCACGAACACACTGGAGATTGACGCCGCAGGAGAAATGCTGTGCATCATTATGAATGATTAATCCACGCATTCCGTTTTGTTCGACAGCCGCGATCGCATCATCGAGCATAGTCATGGAATTTGCATCAAGCGCATTTGCCTTGCTATGAAACTCGACCAGCGCAATGCCATCCAGATCGTACCAACTGGCGGCCTCACAGCTATTTTCCGGATTCATGGTCAGACGTTTTTCAGAGAAACGGATGAGGCCTTTGGCGCGTTTAATGCCACGCCAGTGATTTCCCGAAATTCGCGATTGTAGCTGACTGCCATGCTTGCGATAAAAACTCGAAGTGCATGCTTCTGCTAAAAATTCAGGGACTGGCATGTCGTCTGTTTGTAGGCGATCAATAAAATAGTCTGCACCGATCTCATCGATCAGTTCGAATGGACCCCTAATCCAGTTGTAACCAAGCTTCATTGCATCATCTATAGCCACCGGATTATCGCCAACCTCTGGGATAAGCGAGGCTGCGTAGCTCAGTGTTCTGGATAAAACGCGCCAGGCGAACTGTCCGTATAGCCCGTCATCGTCGAGTAATTGTCTAACGCCTTGCCGTTCTGCTTTATCCGCCAGCGCAAGATTCAGTCGAGGGGCAGCTTGATAGCTTTTATTGACGAGGTTGAGGACTTCACGGCCATCAGCTCCATCGCGATAAAAGCCTTTACCCTGCTTGTTTCCGGTTTGACCATTTTTGATCATATCGGTCATCAGTGGGATCTTTGCAGCCTCGGCATGAAAGGCGTCGTTGTCCGGCAGGATATTCACCAGACTTTGAACCACGTCTGACATCAGATCGATGCCGATCAAGTCGTATAATCCGAATACGCCGGTCTTTGGTATCCCCATTGGACGGCCGAACAGTGCATCGGCCTCTTGCGGCGTTAATCCCAGATCAAATGCCGCATGCAATGCACATTGAATCGCAAAAACACCCACACGATTACCCAGAAATCCGGGAGTGTCCAGGCAGGGTACAATACCTTTACCTAATTTTTCATCGCAAAATTTATCCAGAATATCGATGATTGCCGGATCGGTTTCTTCACCCTGAACCAGTTCCAGCAGGCGCATGAAACGTACCGGATTAAAAAAATGTGTAATCGCGAAGCGCTTGCGAAATTCCGGCGGCATCTCCTCCACCAGGAGTTTAATGGGGATAGTGGAGGTATTCGACGTAATAATCGCTTCGTCGTGACAAGTTTCGTCGAGTCGCTTGTATAGTGCTTTTTTTATGTCCAGTCTTTCGACGACGGCTTCGGCGATCCAGTCGCAACTGCCGAGCTCGTCGAAATTATCACGAGTATTTCCAACATGTATAAAGGTTTCTGCTTCTTTACTGATAAGCCCCGGCTGATTTGGATCACGCAATCGATGCAAACCTTTTTCAGCAAGTGCATTGGGGTTTTCATCTGAGGGCAAATCAAGTAGCCAGACTTCGACACCGGCATTGGCCACCTGCCCTGCTATACCGGCGCCCATAGTACCCGCACCGATCACGGCGACCTTGTTAATTTTCATATTCTACGTTACTCCGAAGACTCAATATTACCGATGAATTGGCGCAGGTTAAGCAGGCAATGTTTAGGCGCTTCTATCGGGAGCATATGGCCATAATTTTCGATAATAGAAACATGTGCGCTCATAATTTTTGCAAGCGCTTTACCGGCACTCAGTGGTGTCATGCGATCCTGTCCAGCCAGCACCAGTTGCGCAGGTATGTGCAACGAACCGGCGACCTGTTCACCCTGGTCGTAATTGGCACAGGCCTGGAGGTCTACAGCAAGGGGATTAGACGACATGATCTGACGACCAATAGCAATCGGCTGCATGCCCGGCACGGCACTGGTCCCCATTTGTGCCTGATTGCCGAAACCCCATTGCAGCATCATATCGGCCGCCCTGGCGGATGATTCAAGCGCGGTTTCAATCAACGCTGGATTAACTGGAATTGCAGCCGCGGTACCGATCCCGGACAGGGATTTAATTTTTGCCGGCGCCTGCTTAGCCAGTTCCAGGGCACAGAGAAATCCCTGTGAATGACCGACGACATGGGCAGTGTCGACGTCAGTGGCTTCCATGAAGTCAACCAACCATTGCCCCTGCGATTCTATCGAAGTCAGCGCTTCGCCACTTGACAGGCTATGCCCGGGGAAATCGGGTGCCAGTACCGAATAACCGTTATAGGCAAACCATCGGGTTTGCAGTGCCCAGCTACGATGGTCGAGGCCGCTGCCATGAACGAATAATACTGTCGGTAGTCCGGCCTTAAATTCCTTGCCGCCGGTGGCAGCATAAGTTTTCTGGCCATTAACCTGTAATTCCATTAACTTTCTCCCGCAATCCGGCTTGCAGCCTTAAAACCCCGGGCAAAATCCGCCTTAATATCTTTAATATCCTCAATACCGACAGAGACACGAATCATGTCTTCGCTAATCCCGGCGGCGACCATGTCTTCCGGGGTTAAACGCGAATGGGTAGTACTGCCTGGGTGTAAAACCAGGGTTCGCGAATCACCAACATTAGCCAGATTAGACGCCAGTTGCAGGGCGTTGATAAAGGCTGCGCCACCGGCACGTTCACCGACAACTCCGAAACAGAGTATCGAACCGGCGCCCTCGGGGAATAGTTCCTGTGCCAGGTCATGACTGGGGTTAGATCTCATTTCCGGGTGGTTAACCCAGGTGACCTGGTCCTGGACCTGCAACCATTCGACCAGTATGCGTGCATTGGCCACGTGCTGTTTCATCCTAAGGCTTAATGTTTCTATACCCTGTAAAATCAGAAAAGCATTGTGAGGGCTCATCGTTGCGCCAAGATCGCGCATGGATTCGGCACGCATTTTCATGGCAAGCGCCGAAGGGCCAAATTCCTCCCAGAATCTAATACCGTGGAAAGGTGCATAGGGCTCGGTGAGTTCCGGGAAACGGCCACTCGCCGACCAGTCGAATTGCCCGCCATCGACAATGACTCCACCGACTGCCACACCGTGACCGCCTATCCATTTGGTGACCGAATGGACAATAATGTCAGCACCATGTTCTACTGGTCGACACAATGTCGGAGTGGCAAAAGTAGCATCGACCACGACTGGTATGCCGACATCGTGGGCGACTTTAGCGATATTCGGGATATCGGCGATTTCGAGTCCCGGGTTGCCGATCGATTCGCAAAACACCATTTTGGTATTGTCCTGAATCGCATTGCGTAATGCTTCTCTGTCGTTTATCGGGACAAACGTGCATTCGATGCCAAGTCGCTTAATCGTGTGTTTGAGTAAGGTAGCCGTCGATCCGTAGATCTGGGCGGAAGAAACAATATGATCGCCGGCTGAACACAGTGTAATAAAGGCGGTAAACAGGGCGCTCATACCCGAGGCCGTACAAATCGCACCGCTACCACCTTCCAGCGCCGAAATACGCTGTTCAAGTACGGCAACCGTCGGGTTAGTAATGCGGCTATAAATATGCCCGCCCTGTTCGACGTTAAACAAAGACGACGCGTCACTAACGCTTTCGAAAACGTAAGATGTGGTTTGATAAACCGGAACCGCGCGCGAGCCGTGATCGCTTTCGGGTACGTAACCACTGTGCAGGGCTATTGTATCGGGTTTCAGATAAGAAGACTTGGCCATAGGTTATTCCCCGGTTTGAACTAAGGCTTCCAAAGGAAAGGGAAGGCTGCTAATTTGCGCGACCTGGTCGTTGATTTCAATTGTCGAATGATTTTCCAGATAATCGCGATTCATCATGGCAAATGCAAGATGCCTGCGGTAACGAGGTGACCAACACTGCGAAGTCAGTTCACCGGCAAACCGTCCATCGACCGTCAAACCGGTTTGCTGGAACTTCATTTTCTGCTTAAAGATTAACCCGACCAGCTGTTTTTTATTTTGTCCTGCCAACTCTCGTAACGCAGGCAGGCTCAAGGATTCGATATCCGCATCGAGTTTGATGAATTGATCCAGGCCACATTCAAATGGATTGTTGCGGTGGTCAATATCGTTACCAAACGAGAGTAGCCCGGCTTCGTGTCTCTCGATTAAATTCGGACAACCGGGTCCGACGTTTAAATCCTTACCCAGTTCAAATAATTTATCCCAGAGCGCTTCGCCAAGTTCCGGTCTGTCCAGATAGATTTCGAAACCACCCTGTTTGCTCCAGCCGGAGCGGGCGACGTATAGAGAATGCCCCTGGAAATCCAGCATCTCGCCACGGAAGAATCGAATGTTACGAACCCGCTCACCAAATAAACGAGCTACCAGTTCTTCTGCCTTGGGGCCCTGTACTGCCAGCGGTGATACGTCGGGTTCAAATACTTCAACGTCTAAACCATAGCCGGTGGCCAGTCCTTGCGCCCAGAGTTTGACATCGCTGTCAGCAGTCGAAAACCACCAACGCTCAGACGAATGACGAATCACGATAGGGTCGTTGATAATGCTACCGTTCTCATTACAAAGCGGGGCGTACTTACCTTGTAAGTCCTCCGTTTTGCTAATGTCGCGTGGTGTCATTAATTGTACTAACCGCATGGCATCCGGTCCTTTGATCTCAACCTGGCGTTCGGCGGAGACGTCCCAGACCTGAACATGCTCGCAAAGATGCCAGTAATCGTCTTCGATACTGACGAATTCTGTCGGTAATAGCGTGTGGTTATAAACGGTGTAAGCTTTTACGCCGGCAGCTTCTACGCGGCGGCTAAACGGGGTCGAGCGCGTACGCCGTGATATGCTAATAAATCTATCGTTCAATGCGGGTCTCAATTCTGTATAACTTTGGAACTCAAGCCCGCCATGGTCAAATCGGGCACTCTTTTGGAATGATATAATAGTATTAAATATTTTGTCTTACAAATAGAGTTTTTAGCTACTGTCAGTCGGGAAACTCCAAGGCGGAGATTTATTTGGAATTTATATCGCATTGTGACAAAGAAACACAAAAAACGGAGTCGCTCAATGCGAGATGGTTGCCATAGAAAACCGATTAGCGAATGCGATCGGCGCCACGTCAAATGTAACGCGGAATCGCATCTATCAGTACTTATCACTTAGTGCTGCGACGGTTGACCAGATAAACCCCTAGTACGCACAAACTCATGCCAAGTATGGATAGTACGCCAAGGGTTTCGGCAAAAAGAAAATGCGCCTCGATAACAACCAGCGGAGGCACCAGATAAAACATGCTGGAGACCCGGCCTGCTTCACCAACTTTGATGATGGCCATCAGCAGACCTACAGCGCCGATTGACAGACCGAAAACCTGCCAGATCAGCGCCAGCGCAAAACCCCCTGTCCAGTCTATTTGCCAGGTTTCGCCGAATATAGTTGCGAATATGCCAGTCGCAATAACCGCTGCAACATATTGCATTAGTGTGCCACTAAAAAGTTGGGACTGGTTGCAAAACTTTTTCTGGTAGAAAACACCGATGGCAATTGCCAACAGGCTAATAATACACATTCCAAGATGTAATATTGACAGGCCGCCATTTAATCCCAGATTGGCGCCGAACTTACCAATAATGACTATTGCAACACCGATAAAACCAATGAGCAGGCCACCTATTTTACGAGCATTAAGCGATTCGCCTATAAACAGTGCGGCGAGCGCCAGGGTTAACAGGGGCTGTACACCGATGATGATAGCAACTATGCCCGATGGGACGCCATTCTTGATTGGCCAGAATAAAAACCCGAGATAACAGCAATGCAATAATACGCCGGTGATCATATCGTGCCGATGACGCCAGATATTACTCGGTAACACTGCACCGGTTAAAACGATTATTGGAATGAGTGCGATCGTAGTGAGAGAAAAGCGCAGACACAAGAATACAAACGGATCAGCATTTGCCATGCTGTACTTGGCTGCTATGAAGCCAGTGCTCCATAGCAGTACAAATAACAGGGGCGCCAGTCGAATAAAAATCTGATGATTTGCCATAAAACTCAGATCTGGGCATCTTTATTCGATGTTGGGGTTCAGTTGATTTTGACTAGCTCGACTTCGAAGATCAGAGTTTGATACGGTCCTATGCTGGCGCCGGCGCCACGCTCGCCATAGGCCAGTTGATAGGGAATGACAAATTTGAACTTGGCGCCTTCACTCATTAGCTGTACACCCTCAGTCCAGCCTGGTATGACTTGATTCAGCTGAAATGTGGCAGGCTCGCCGCGGGAATACGAACTATCGAATTCGGTGCCATTAAGCAGGGTGCCTCGGTAATGAACGGTTACCGAATCTGTGGCTGAAGGCTTGGGACCTTCGGCATCGCTCAAAATCGAGTATTGTAATCCGGATGCTGTCACGCTTACACCGGCGGTTTCCGCATTCGATTTTAGATAAGCCTCACCTTCAGCGATGGCATTGGCGGTTTTTGACGCTTCGACTTTCTGCTGGTAGTCAGCTAATATTTTGCCGGCTTCGGCGACATTCATTAGTGTTTTCATGTCTTGATGCTGTGCTTTTATCCCGTCTAACAAGGTTTCATAGTCGACTTCACCGTATTGTTTGAGGACGCGTTCGCCAATCATCATGCCGAGAGCGTAGCTGAATTTGTCGGCATCGGAGGTTAGTTCCTGCATCGTGTTGGTTTCCTCGGTTTGGGTTGATTGAGTGTCCTTTTCGTGACATGCGTTCAATCCAAGTAATAACAGCAATCCGCTGAAAAACAGGATAAGGCGAGAAAAGTTCATAGGGTGTGTATCCTTTATATGGGGGTTAAAATGGTGATTAAGGCTTATCAGCGCGGCAGTATATCGTAATGTGCCCAATAGTCTGCACTAGATTTAACCGATTGTGGGAATTTAGTCCACGATTTTCCTGGCGATAACATTCATAAAATCACCAATTTTCACCAGCGAAGGGAAATGTCTGCCCATGATAATACCGTCACTTTTCGCCCGATACTCAATCGGTTCGTCGCCGCTTCGTTCGGTCGAAAAAACGCGCGCCAACAGGTCACCGGTTTTTACGGTATCACCCAGGTCCAGGCAGGGCTCGAGCAAGCCATTGTGCTGCGAAAAAACATAGGCGCCATCCTGCTGCATGTCGAGCTTGATGGCGGTATCGGGAGATTCGATAGTCTCTTTTTGAAGAATGCCTGCATGAACTAACAGATTATGTACACCTCGTTTGGCCACGGCTACGGTGCGGGTAGAGCTGGTTCCACCACCGCCGAGTTCGGTCGAGACAAATATCTTACCCATGGCCTCGGCCTGAGTATCGTACATTCCGGCAGCATCGATTTCGATCAGGCTGAGATGGTAGGGTGCGCCGAATGCTCGTGTGGCTGCCTCACACCTGACCTGTTGCTGCTTGTCCTCGAGTTCGTGATAGGCGGCAAAGGGTAGGAATTCAAGAGTTTTACCTCCGGAGTGAATGTCGAGTACGTAGTCGGCCATTGGCAGTAATACTGCGGAGAAATAATCAGCGATCTGCTGAGTTACTGTACCTTTGGCCTGACCCGGAAAAATTCGGTTCATGTTTAAATTATCGATAGGCGAAACGCGGGTCGCGGCCAGATAGGCTGGATAATTCATCGCCGGAATGATTATAACCCGGCCTATTATATTGTCGGCCTGCAATCGGTTGGCGAGGTCATTCAGAGCGATTGGACCTTCGTATTCCTCGCCGTGATTGGCGCCAGTGAAGAGGGCGCAGGGGCCGTCACCGTTTTTCACCACGGTAATCGGAATCATAATCGAACCCCAGGCGGAGTCATTGCGCGAGTAGGGTAGTTGCAAAAACCCGTGCTGTACGCCGTTTTTTTCAAAGTCGACGGTCGCTGAAACTGGATTGGCCATGGCTATTTCACTAGTAATTTCTGTGGCACTTTGGCCAGACTCTCGTAACCTTTGTCGGTGATAACAATCGACTCGGTGATTTCGAGACCGCCATCGTCCAGCCAGAGCGCTGGCATGAAGTGAAAGGTCATATTTTCCCGCAATTCGGTTTTGTCACCGCGCCGCAGGCTGATTGTGCGCTCACCCCAGTCAGGTGGATAAGACAGTCCGATCGAATAACCGGTACGATTATCCTTTTTGAAACCATGCTTTTCCAGGGTATCGAAAAATGCGATCGCGACATCTTCACAATGGCTACCAGGTTTAGCATTATCGAGGCCGGCATGCATCGCATCTAGAACAGCCTTTTCTGCATCGAGATATTTTTGCGGTGGCTTGCCTAATGAGATTGTGCGAGACAGGGGGCAGTGGTAACGCTTGTGACAGCCGGCTATTTCAAAAAAAGTGATATCGCCAGCCTCGAGTTTTGAATCGTCCCAGGTCAGATGGGCTGCAGTGGCATCCATGCCGGTCGGCAACAGGGGTAATATCGCCGGGTAATCCCCCCAATGCTCGTCTTTGCCTTTGATGCCGGTATGAAAAATTTCTGCGGCAAGTTCATTTTTTGGCAGGCCCGGCTCGATCATGTCGTAGATGTGTTGGTGCATATTTTCCACTATGCGCGCGGCACTGCGCATGAAAGTCAGTTCCTGGGGTGATTTGATGATTCGTTGCCAGTTTACTAATGCGGTGGCATCGATCAGGTTGGCGTCGGCCAAATGCTTTTTTAACGAAAGAAAGGCCGCTGCGGAAAAATAATAATTCTCCATTTCAACACCGATCGTGCCTTTATCCAGTTTCTTTTCAACCAGTACGCGCGATAAGTCATCCATCGGGTGGCAAACGTCAGACTGAACGAAATGGTCGAGGTAACTAAGTATATTGTTTTCATCCAGATAGGTGGTACGCACCGCACCGGGCGCGTCGATTCCACGACCCCACCAGATCGGTTCCGCATCGTGTTGAACAATAACACATTGGTGGGTATAAAATGACCAGCCGTCGTAACCGGTTAGCCAGGCCATATTAGATGGGTCGACGACGATCAGGCAGTCGATATTATTTTCTGACATGGCCGCGCGGGTTTTGCTCAAGCGGTTGCTGTATTCTTCCAGCGTGAAGTTAAGTTTTGTGTCTTTGGGCATTTTCTAAAGTCTCGAAAGTGGTACCGATCTGGTATTTTAGACAAAGTTGGTAGGCCATTGTAGCGATCGCTGTATCCTGAATACCGGTCCCGGTTAAATCGCAGAAAGTAATTTCTGTCTCGTTTTGTCGTGCCGGTTTCTGTTGGGCGATAACCTGGCCGATTTCTGGAAATTCCTGCGATGCCGAAATCAGGCCTTTTTCGATAGTGTGGTGCAATTCACCGAGCTTACGTGTCTGGTTTAAGCGATCACAATAATAATTGATACGCGGGTCGTTAATGACCTCTGCATCGACTTCGTTTTTATGTTCGGCGTCCGCGCCCATTGCGGTGATATGCTGACCGGGTTTGATATCGCTGCGATTAATCAGGGGTTTGCCCGAAGGTGTCGCGGTAACAATGATATCTGCATCTCGGGTTGCGTCAAAAACGGTTTGACAAGGTGTGGTATGGAGGCCCAGTTTACTTTTTATTTGATTAGCGGCCTTTTCGGCCTTGTCGAAGTCTCGCGCCCAGATGGTGGCTGATTTGATATCACGTACCAGGGTTAAAGCTTCGAGTTGCAACAACGCTTGAACACCTGCACCGATAATAGCGGCGTGTTTTGAATTGGCTCTGGACAGATGCTTTGCGGCAACCGCGCCTGCCGCCGCTGTACGAATATCAGTCAGAAACCCATTGTCCAGTAAAAGTGCTTCCACCAGGCCGGTGCGCGTGCTGAACAAGACCATCAAACCATTGACACTGGGTAAACCGAGCGAAGGGTTATCAAAAAATCCCGGACTGATTTTAATCGCCAGGCTTTCGAGCCCGGGGATATAGGCGGTTTTAACATCGATTTCACCGTTATTGTCGAGAATGTCGAGCCGCATTATCGGTGGCATAACAACGGATTTAGTGGCCAGTGAGTAGAAGGCTTGCTCAATGCAATCGATGGATTTCAGATCAAGACCGATACGGCTTCGAAGTTCCGCTTCGGTGATAATCTTTATCTCGGCCATAGCTTATAACTCGTAGTTCTGGCGGCTTATTATTTTTCGGTGCAATTGCATATCGATATTTTTACCACTGAGTAACACCACGGTTTTGCCTTTCGGACTGACTTTACCTGCGAGCAGGGCGGCAATGCCAACCGCGCCTGCTCCTTCAATTATTACCTGCTCATTAAAATAAGCATGGCGAATGCCCTGGGCGATTTCTTCTTCGCTAAGCACGATTAACTCATCGACGAGGTCGCGAACGATATCAAAAGTCCAGCGATTGTCGAGACCAATTCCTCCGCCAAGTGAATCGGCCAGGGTCGGTTGCTCCTCGACTTCAACCGGTTTACCTTCGAGCTGCGAGGTGATCATCGCCGAACCGCGTTCCATGGATATACCGATGATGCGGACCTTGGAGTTCTGCAATTTGATGGCTTTGGCGACGCCGGATATCAGTCCGCCGCCGGATACCTGCAACAGAACCGTATCGATATCGGGAAACTGATCGAGTATTTCCAGCCCCAGAGTACCTTGTCCTTCAATAATATGCGGGTGTTCAAAAGGGGGTAGCATAACATAGCCTTCTTCGGCGACCAGTCGATTAACTTCGAGCTCCGCTTCATCCTGAGAAATGCCGATGATTCGTGCTTCAGCGCCCAGAGAACGAATGGCATCAATTTTATTTTGTGGTACCAGTTTCGACATACAGATAATACAGCGAACCTCAGCCCGATTGGCTGCATAAGCCAAAGCTTTGCCATGATTACCGGTAGAAACCGCGGTTACGCCGACTTTTCTATCGGCCTCGCTGAGTTGTAATACGGCATTCAATGCACCGCGAAGTTTGAAGGCCCCGGTTATTTGCAGGTATTCGTGGGCAAGCAATATGTCGCTGCCAAATTTTGTCGTGAGCGTAGTGGATTCTGTAATACGAAGCGGGTAAATTATATCTCGGATGCGATTGTGAGCAGCGCGAATATTTTCAAGAGTGATATCTGTATGGCTCATGACTGACAATGTTTATGCAAGAGTCGCGCGACCATTAAATCAAGATGCCCGCCGCCGCCGTTTTTATATAAAGTAATTTCTTCGTCACTTTGGCGACCGGAGTGTTTGCCCTGACAAAGGTCCGTCAGGTCTGCTTTAACATCGGCTTCAGTGATTGTGCCCTCGGCTAACGGGATCATCAGTTCACCGATTTGATGCATCGTGGTTTCACGCGCATCGACAAAGATACTGGCTCGACGCATACATTCATCATCGGCCTCACGCATTTTGGGCGTATAAGCACCGATTAAGTCGACATGGGTGCCCGGTTGTAGACATTTCCCCGGAATAACCGGTACCGGAGTGGCTGTAGCGGCGCTGATTAAATCGACCTTTGACGCGTATTCCTCGATGGAATTCACTGCGGTAAATTTAATGAAAGGAAATCGCTCGGACAGTTCACTCTGACAAAGTATTCTGGCTTTATCCGGTG
The DNA here is from genome assembly GCA_964651385.1 of uncultured Gammaproteobacteria bacterium. Lineage (GTDB taxonomy): Bacteria > Pseudomonadota > Gammaproteobacteria. The sequence goes on from CAZYYM010000014.1 coordinate 17,983, forward strand.
TACGGTTCCAGATATAAACCTGTCTAATGGTCGGCTGTACCTGACAGTGCGCGGTAATTAAGTGGAAGGCCATTTCACCGGCGCCGACCATTAGCATACTGTTCATGTTTTTCCTGGCCAGTAATTTGGCGCCGAGCGCCGAATCGCTGGCGGTTTTAATATAAGTCAGTGCGGTGCCGTCCAGACAGGCAATTGGGCTCCCGTTTTGACCTTCAAAAAGAATATACACTGCCTGGATCGAAGGTCGGACCTTTTGCTGATTGTTGCGCGGAAACACAGTGATGAGCTTGGCACCGATTGCTTCCTCCGGCTGCCAGCCGGTACGGATAAAGAAATGGCTGACATTCTGCTCGGCATCGGTCGACTCCATGAGCATTTCATCGATCAATCCGATGGGGCTGAGATGCATCTCAGCCAATTCGTCGACCAGAGTCGGGAAGGCGAGTCTATTAAGCATTGTATTGGCATCGAGCATCAACATAATGATATTTCCGACTGAATAATTGATTTTACGAATGTGAGGGATTGGTTGACAGCTCAAATAGAGTATCAATATTGAGCAACTTTCGACAGCTTCGTCGAACTTCTATCCAGCGAAAACGGACCGAGTTACGAACGATATTCCCATCGCATTCTTTCAGTTCTTCGGCAATCGGAGACCAGTAGTAAAGCGCTTCCGGGCTTTGGCTGAAAATATCGTCATCGATCATAGTGTTTGAATAGGTAAAATTGCGTATGCGCTGCCGGGTTTTATCAATTGTAGATTCGAAATCATCACCGGCCTCATCGGGTCTTCCCGCGTTTTCGAATATTTGATCGAGTGTATCGGACAATAGCGCAACGATATCTGACGGATCAACATCGGCCTGTCTGGCCAGTTGACCGATAAAAATAGAGAGGTCGGAAACACAGGCAACCCAGACCTGCCACTTAGCCAGGTTGATAGACTTTAATATATCGGGGTTTTCGAAGAGTTCGGGGAAACGAGTTCCGGCTCGGGTTCTGAGATATCCGTAAAGGCTTGTCTGAGCGACGTGACTGGCACGGCTACTGATGAAGCCGCTTAAGCTCTCGATATCGCTGACCGCGTGTAATTTTTGTTTGTTGCCGATTCCGACATAATTTCCCAGTACGCGCCAACTGTGTTTGGAAAGTAGCGGTTTGAGTAAATTCTGTGCTGTTTTAATTGCTTTCACAGCAGTATGCCGTCAGTTTTTTACTATACGTAACGCTAATTGATGCTTACCTGAAAAAAAAGCATTTTCAAACCGATTTTTAGTCATTTTGTGATGCGGAACTCTAGTTAGATGTCGATACCTGTGAGATATTACGATGGCGACATCATAAAGCTATAAAAATTTTACGCACAACTATAACGTTTGATTCAATTACTTTCAAATAAGGGGGTGTATGGGTAATTCAGATACTTCCAGGAGATTTGAGCATTGGCAAAGAACCAAATCGCTAATGATCATCACTCTCTCAATCTGGTTCGTCTTTTCATTTGTTGTTCATTGGTTTGCCACATCTTTAAATGCGGTTACTTTCTTTGGCTGGCCTCTTGGTTTTTACATGGCTGCACAAGGTTCGGAAATCGTTTTTGTACTCACATTGTTCTGGTTTGTTAAATCTCAGGATAAAATCGACCACGATTGTGGGTTCTCCGAGGAAGATTAAACCATGATTAAAGGTGATTTTATTGATAACCTGCCAAAAATTTATGGCATGTATACCGGAGGTTTCCTGTTATTCGTGCTGTTAATGGCAATTCTCGAATCAATGGGAGTTGGTGCAGATACGATCGGAATCCTGTTCGTGGCATTTACCATTTTCATTTATGCTGGTATTGGCTGGTTATCGCGAACCATGGCTGTCGATGCCTATTACCTGGCCGGTCGACAGGTACCCGCGGTATTTAATGGTATGGCGACAGCGGCCGACTGGATGTCCGGTGCTTCCTTCGTCGCTATGGCAGGCGGCATCTACTTCGGTGGGCACGGATACCTGGCCTTTGTTGTTGGCTGGACTGGCGGATATATACTGGTTGCTTCGCTGATGGCGCCATATCTGCGTAAGTTTGGCTGTTACACAGTGCCCGATTTTATCGGAACTCGTTATGGTGGCAATCTGCCGCGTTTTCTCGGTGTTGTTGTACTCGCTGTAGCGTCCTTTACCTATGTAACGGCACAGATTAATGCAACCGGTACGATTGCATCGCGCGCATTGCAGATTCCGTTTGAAGTCGGCGTCTGGTTTGGACTGCTCGGTATTCTGCTTTGTTCCATGCTCGGTGGTATGCGTGCGGTAACCTGGACCCAGGTGGCCCAGTACATCGTATTGATCATCGCCTACCTGGTGCCGGTATTCTGGATGTCGAACAAGCAGGGATTCGGTATGATTCCGCAGTTCGTATATGGTCATGCGGTAGAGCGCATTACCGAACTGGAAACATTGCACGGGCTCGGTACGCTGGACCCAGTAGCGGGGGCCAAGGGCGGTCTAAAAGCGCTATCGGTACCCTTTGCAGCCGCAGGCGCGGGTGCAATGGCCAGCTGGAAGTTTGTCACGTTGGTTTTATGTATGATGGCCGGTACGGCATCATTACCACACATCCTGATGCGCTACTTCACAACGCCTTCGGTTAAAGCAGCTCGCCAGTCGGTGGCCTGGTCCCTGATGTTTATCTTTTTCCTTTACTTTACCGCACCGGCGCTGGCGACTTTTACCAAGTTGCAGATTCTCGATCCTGAGTTGGCGACGGGTATTATCGGCAAATCAATTGCCGATGTGCAGGCTCTCGACTGGATACAGAAGTGGAGTAATGTAGGCTTTGCGCAAATCATCGATGCGAATAGCGACGGTATATTGCAACTCAACGAGTTCTTTATGCGCGGTGATATCGTGGTACTGGCCACGCCAGAAATAGCGGGCCTGCCTTATGTTATTTCTGGTCTGGTTGCAGCCGGGGGAATGGCGGCTGCGATGTCAACTGCGGACGGTCTTCTGCTCGCGATTGCAAACGCATTGTCACACGATCTGTACTATAAGATCATCGACCCGGAAGCGGAAACCAGGAAACGCCTGCTAGTGGCGCGGATACTATTACTCGGTATTGGTGCTGCAGGTGCCTTCGTCGCGAGTCTGAAACTGACCAGCATACTCGGTGCGGTGGCCTGGGCATTTGACTTTGCCTGTTCCGGCCTGTTCTTTCCGATCGTGCTCGGTATCTGGTGGAAACGCGCGAATCGCCAGGGTGCGATCGCCGGTATGGCCGGTGGATTTATCGCCGGAACCTGGTATCTGTACATGATTCGCTGGGGTGGTATGGATCCCTGGCTTGGGATCGATCATCTGCGCTTTGGTATCATCGGAATGCCGGTGAGTCTGGTACTCATGGTGGTGGTGTCACTGATGACACCGGAGCCCGATGCAGAAACCCAGGCAATGGTAGACGAGATTCGTGTGCCATCGGGTGATACTGTACTGAGTTCTTCGCACTAGAAAAACAGCTGTTGTAAGCTAAAAGCCGCGGCTCCTTTTTGCCTCGGCTTTTTTTGGTTTAATCAGGCAATAACAACGCGAGGACCGTTGACGTGGTTGAAGGCTTTCCAATCTGGGTAATTATTTTTGATTATTTAATGGGTGTAATCATGTGGACGCTGATAGGCCGTTTTGCCATGCGTCTATTTTTACCTGAAAACAGTCCCTTTTTTTTCATGCGTTTTTTTGTAAAATCGACTGATCCGATTCTTAAATTTTTTTCACCGATCACACCCGGGTTTCTGGTACAGGGCCTGATACCTATTTATGTTGCCTGGTTCTTTTTTATGATTCGTTTTTACCTGATGCCCTGGTTTTTGGGCTATTCGGTGATGGGTATGCTGTCATTTCCACTGGAGAGCGAGTTAGCGCATCAGGTTTCTAAACTAGTTGGATTGCTGGTTAACTGAAGTTCAGTTTTTTCTGAACAAAACTGGAGAAGGAGCCATCGGTCAAACGATCAATTCCCAGGGCCAAATTTTTACCGACAGTATCCATTCTGGTCGGATTAAATTATACTGCGCGCCGGAAATAAATCGGTTTGCGGCATGAAAAATGTAGAGGCGGCAGCAATGAAACGGAGAGAATTCGTTAAAATTTGCGCATCTGCGGTCACTGGTGTGAGTGCAAGTCCTGATTTGCTTGCCAATGGTTATCGCGAAGTGCATCAGTATAGAGGACAAGGGTGTTATTTACTGTTGTTCGGAACAAAGCGTTTATGATCCCGCTCACGGTGGGCGAGTACTGGGTGGTCCGGCATCGCAGCCGCTTGCCGCTATTGCGCTTGAATACATCGCGGAAGAAGATGCACTTTATGCAACTGCCACTATTGGTGGCGAAATGTTCAATCGCTACTTCGAATCATTTGAGCAACGTCTGATACTGGATCACGGACTTACGGACGTTCGGCAAGCGATATCTGATGCGACAGTTTTGATGCCACTCGATGAATTTTGTCGCAATGTGATTATGTGTAATGCATAGATTACTAATTAATTCAGAGTCCAGTTCTGCAATACACCAACTTCGATGAGATAGCCCCGGAACTTTACGATGACACCGGTTGGTGTAATCTCATGTAGCAGAAGTTCATCAACAATTTGCTGGCCTTGCATTACCGGGCGTTCGTTATCGACGAAGACGAAACTGGAATCAGGGTTGCTTGAGTAAAGATGACCGGAAAATTTTACCGTAGGCAGGTCATTACGTACTGTGTCGGGTAAGTCATAAAGGTGGGATATCTTGTCCGGAGTCGATTCGGCGTCTGCTATGTTCTGCGTGCCGTTTCCAGTTTCTAATCCGGCCCGGCTAGACAAGGTACTCGGCTCGATACGCAGCCACCCACTAGTATCTTCGTCGGTTGGCGTTATCGTGGTTTCCGATGGCAATTTTTGAGATCCTATTGCAGTAGTTCCGGCAGCATCGCTGGCCGCGTCCAGAGTAGCCGGTTGTTGCTCTACCAGTGGCTTATTCAATGACGCTGTAGATTTAAATTGAATAGCCTGTGAGGATAGAGCTTTGTCGATAGTTGGTCCTGTCGACTTCCTCGCATCTGTGATAGCAATATTGCTCACAGCCTCATCTGCTGGTGGCCGATCGGTTGAAGTTAACTTGTCTTCCGGAATGCCCTGCTCTTTTTGAAATGACCAGAAAAGATCGTCAGATTGCATCCAGATCGCTAATACGGCGGCGTTGACCAATAACGCGCCGATAATCAGGTAAGGCAAGAGACGTCGATGTGGTTGCTGCTGGTTTCCTGTTGGTAGTGCGAGTATCTGTGCTTTGGGCGCTTCCTGCTGCTGTCGTTCCTGCTCAGATTTTGCGATCGCATCGAGTATGAATGACATGTTATCCCTCGCTCTGACTGGTGAGCCGTGGAACCGATTTGTCGTTGACCGACCTTAGATGAATTAACGTTTGTCGACCTGCGATGCCATCGACCAACAGGCCGCGATTACGCTGAAATGCTTTAACCGCTTCGACGACATTTGCATCATAATTATCTTTTACCTGAACCGAGGTTATACCGGCAGCGCGTAGATTTTTTGTCAGCCAGGTGACACCCGGGCCTCGATCCGTTGGTCTGAATATAGCTAATCCGTCCGGTGCTACACGCCAAAGCAACTGGTACTGGCCCTGCCAATGCATTTCCAGGTCGTCTACCGACACTTTTTCAATACCGTGTGCGAATGCCAGTGTCGCCTGGTCACCGCTTATATTCAGCAAAGTCGCCTGATACTGTTGTCCGAGGTAATCCACCAGCGTCAAAATGGCCGGCCGATCTAGATTGATGAGGCTACCCAGATTGCCTATAGCAGAAAAACAGCGTAGTCCCTGGGTGATCGCCTGCTTGCAGGGATCTGTTGCACCGTTGGTCAGGGAAATCCCCCATTGCCTGAATTGTGCGATCTGGGCAGCAGTCGATGCATTGTCAGTAGCAATCGCCTGCTTGGGCCATATCAGTTTCTGGCGGGGTGGATTCTGAGAACTTTCCGATTCCGTTTCCGCTTCAACTGTCTGCTCCGATGTCATTTCCGATTCGATGTCGAGCATCGGCTTTGAATCGGCGCCGAGTGTCGTATCAACGGCCTTCAACGATAGCAGCTTGGATAATACCTGACTGTCATCATAGAGTAGCGCGGCGGTCGTGGTCGCCCCGACCACTAGTAACAGCGTGGCAATGATCGATCCGGGGATATACCACCCGGGTTGAGACGGTTGACCCTGTACTTCACGGGCTGCTTTATTGAGTATCGGGCGGTTAATCTTATGCTGTGATTTAACATAGGCGCCCAGCATCGCTCTATCGCAAATGACATTAATCAAGCGGGGAATGCCACCTGTTTTTGTGTACAGTTTCGAGATCACTCCCGGTGAAAATATTGCTCTTCTCTGGCCTGCCACCGCGAGCCGGTGCGTTACATAAGCGCTTATCTCCGAGCGCAGTAGCGGTTTCAGGTGGTACCTGGCCGTGATGCGTTGCTCAACCTGCTTGAGTTCGGGGCGCGATAACAACTCTACCAGCTCTGGTTGACCGATCAGAATGATACGTATGAGTTTTCGTTCATTGGTTTCGAGATTGGTTAGTAGGCGTAGCTGTTCTAGTACATCGGCGCTGAGATTCTGCGCTTCATCGATAATGACAACTGTTTTCCGACCATCGGCGTGGCGGTTAAGTAAATGACGATTGATTAAATCGACAAGCATTTTGACACTGTAACTATGTTCTGGCAGCCCGATACTGAGTTCGCCGCAGATACTACTTAGCATTTCGACCTCGGAAACTCTGGGGTTCAGAATAAATGCAACCTCTGTGTCGTCGGGCAATTGCTCGAGCAGACAGCGACACACGGTGGTTTTTCCGGTACCTATTTCTCCGGTGAGCAAGACGAAGCCACTGTCGCTGCGGATACCATACAACAGATGAGCGAGTGCTTCCCGGTGGTTGGCGCTCATATACAGGAAGCGAGGATTAGCTGCAATTGAAAATGGTTCTTCCGTTAAACCAAAATAATGGGTGTACATGCTATTCAGTTTCTCAGGTAGACTCGATTATAGCTAGTGTCCGTGGAGGAGCAAGGACCGTTGAAAATTAAATATATGTGCCATCCGTACAGGAATTTTCGACGATCCAGTCTTTAAGCATTGGAAAAATATCCCGGAAATGCCGGGCATGATGTTATTGAACCGGCAACACCGGGTCGAATAAATCGCCAAACAAACTATGTAATACCAGTTCCTGCTGCGCTTTCGCCGAGGGCTTGACATCTTTCCATGGCACGATATACAAAATCTTGGGTAATTCCTTGTTACCCTTAATGGTGGTTGTTTTCAATTCAATCCTGTCTTCAGCTGCTACTGAAACCGACAGGCTAAGCATGAGCAATAGGATATATATTCTAACCATTATCAAGTGTGCTGTTGAGATGATCAATCCATTCCCTTGTCAATTCATCTTCTTTATCCAGTAGTGACAAATAAATCGAATAATGTTCAATGGCCAGCGCTATTTCCTGTAGATAAATATCATACAACAAAGCCAGATTGTAATGTGCATTAGCATAAGCCGGATTGACATTTATGGCTTTCAAGTAGTCGATCCTGGCCTTGTGGATCTCGCCTTTTTTAAGGTGTAACTGTGCTCTCAGGTTATAGGCATAGGCCTGATCGGGATTCCGTTCGATCGCTATACCACTTAGCCGTTCAGCTTCCTGATAATTCCCGTGCTTAAACTCGATGAGCGCCAGATTCACATAGGCTCCGGACAGCGCGGGATTTTTCCTGATAAAATGCTTGAATATGCTTTTTGCCCTGACATAATCGCGGACCCTGATTGCCTCTATGCCCTGTTGATATTCCTGTTCATCGTCGAGCGAGATTCCGTCGGCATCTGCTTCAGTAATTGGTTGAACGGGAGGAGGCTTCGTAATTTCGACTTTTGGCGCCTGCGCACAGCTGGTTAATAGCAGCAAAATGCCGATGAATATCATTTGTCGATATTGTCTATTATATCTGGTCATCGAGATATCATTGCATATCCAGGACGTAGTCGTCCTGTTTTGGCGTTCGGTTATAGCGCACCGGAAAAAGTTTAATCAGTTCATCCAGGCTTTTTTCAATCCAGTCGTTGTATAAGTCATCCTTGATTCTCGACAGGTTGATTTCAAAAAACTCGATTGATTTATCTTCGAATGGAAATGCCTGGTCTTCGAGTAGAATTTCGTATTGGTCCAGCTCTTCCTGGTTTAAGTTGGACGGTCTGTCCGAGTTCAGTAGGGCTTGACTGAAATCTTCATAAATTTTACCAATCGAATAGGTCGCTTCGGTGGTGATGTCAAAAATTTTGTTCACGGATGCTTTACCGAATAGTTTGACCGATTTTTGCATACTGGCCTTTTTCTTTCGAAGCGTGTTTTTTAGCGGCAAGGTAAGTTTGAGTTTATCAAATCGTTTTTTCTGATAACGTGCCAGAGACAGATAGGCATTCGAAGTAAGCAGCCTGCTGATATCGGTTCGAACATTATTCAAGACTTTTTGATCTGATTCGATAATGCGTTGCAACCATTTTCTACTCAATTTGTACGACTTTTGTCTGTCATACAGGTTGGCGACTTTATTCATTGCCTCGAGCCTTTGTGTATAGGGTTTCCTGAAACTGACGATGTATTCTTGATAGGCCTGGATGGCTTCATTAATCTTTCCTTTTTCTTCATAAATTTCTGCCGCCTGCCACTGCGCGGCAGACTTTACCGCGAGATCGCTATCCGTGCGCGCAATTTTTTCAAATTCTCTGGCGGCCTTTATGCCCTGATTTGAGTTCAGGTAAGCCGCAGACAATTTTTTTGATATATCGTTGCTGAATTTATGTCGTGGATAGAGTTCCTGAAATCGATCAATGAGTGTGATCGCATCATTCCATTGTTTATGTTTCATGTTCAGCGCTATGGCGTCATAAAGCCCGGTAGGCGCAATTGCCGACTTTGGCACCAGTGACGAAATACGGGAGAAATGATAGATAGAATCGCTGATATGGTTCTTTGTCGCCGCCGCCTCAGCTTGCCGGTAAATCGATAAGGCCAGATTATTGGTGAATTCCTGGCGCTTATTTTTATTCAACTGCCCGGCCGCGAGTAATTGTTTAAAAAGCCTTTCGGCTTCCTCAAATTCGTTCAGATTAAAATAGGCCAGGGCTTTTATTTGAACCGCCTGGAAATTATCGGCCCGCGGCTTACCCGCAATCGCGAGATCGGCTAGCTCAATTGCCCTGGTATACCGTTTATTCGAGTAGGCCAACCCAGCCGCGTGTAGCGAGATTTGAAAAGCGCGTTTGTCTTTCGGGTATTGTTGGGCAAAACGTTGTGTGTAGTCGATATATTTATTCAAATAAATTTTTTGCTTAGTCTGGTCAAATAATCTGCTACTGGTGACGATGGCGGCATAGGCGGCTTCCGGGTGCAAAATCTGATCGTTGTCGAAAGCTGCCTGTTCGTAATATTTCAAAGCCTGAGTGTGTTTATTTTTCTGGGTCAATAACTCACCATATAAGAAGTCAATATTATCTTTTCGTGCGTAGGCTTGGTAATGTTTGAGATAGCGGCGGTACCATTTATCGGCTTGCCGGTAGTCGGTGTCTGTCTGATTCGACTGGAATCGGCTGTGGAAATAGCCTGCCATCAATACGATATATTCCCGTAGTGAACGCCTAACCACACGATTTACTTTCGAATTTTCGTTCTGGTTATTCCAGTAATTGCTGGCTGGGTTGAACGCCAGGTAATAGTCTTCAATAGCTTGATATATCTGCTGATTGAAACCGCTATCCTTCCATATTTCGATAATCTTCAGGTAAGCATAGGGGATATTATCCGACCTGGGGAAGTGCTTGATAAACTGCCTGTGTATTGCTACCGCATCAGAATAGCGCTCCTGTTTTTGGTATAAATTGGCGATCATTTGATAGGTATGATAGGTGTAACGAAAATCTGTTCGAGCTTTAAAATATTCGGCGAGTAGTTCGGAATCATTTTGGTAGGTGAAAGATAAAGCGATTGCTCTGAAATATTCGTCAAACTGATTCCTATCGGCAGTATTAAGCGTTTCATAGCTAGCAAATTTATGATTTAGTACGGCATCAATAAAATCCTCAATAGCGTCAGAATAATACGCCTGTTTAAAACGGGCCCAGCCGCGTTTAAACAGCGATTTTTCGTAGAAAATCTCATTACCGGGCGAACTCATAACTTCACTATAAGCGTATTCGGCGGCGCTAAAATTCTGTAAGGAAAAGGCGTCTTCGGCGATGCGAAACTGCGCTTCAGCATAATAAGGACTTTGTGGGTATTTATCGGCCAGCAGCGAAAGAGAATTGATTGATTCGTCATGTTGATTATTCTGGGCCTGCGCTTTGGCCAGTTGATAGAGTAGCGAATCATTGCCTTTGGCATCGGGATAGTCCCTGACCGAGGTGGATAGCAGGTCAATAGTTCTTTGCAGGCGCTGGTAATAAAGCGTCTCTTCGGCGGACGGTTCTTCCCCGGACTGGTCGTCATCGGATGTATCCTGTATAAACCGGCTGCTATCTTTGTATTCGAGCTCTGCCAGACGGGTTAATGCATCGAGTCTGGTTTTTTCGTCGACAGCCGCATTGTCGAGATATTCAACATAGGCCTTTCTGATTGCTTCTTTCGATTTAGGTTTGATGAAGACGCTTTCTCCGGGACTGTCATCTTTTATCACGTCAATATCGCTTAAAGTATTGGTAGCCACCGGTTTTGGCTGTGTGGTCTGGCAGGCCCCAATTAAAAATAGTATGACTAACGCCGAGTAAAGGTAATGCAACGGAATCCGATAGGGCACTACTGGCCTTCCATCTGGTGATTGTCGTAATATCGCGCCAGGCCAAAGCGAGACTGATTCAGGTAGCTGGTAATAAATCCGATATGCTGCTCAATCAGTGTCGTAATAGCAGCGTGCAATGCCTGATCGTATTGCGAGGAGAGCGTGCTTATCCGTGCCAATAAATCGGGCCTCGACACTTCATTGGCCAGTAGATATAAATTGCGACGGTTCACTAGAAGATAACGGGGATAATGGCGATTGAAATCAAATCGTATGTTATCCAATACCAGGTCACCGGAGGGTTCTTCAAGCTGTAGATTATCCAAATCCGGCAATCGTCGTTTTAATCTACTCAGTTGCAATAATCGCGCCTGGTAGTGATCGATTGATTCGGAAAAGCTAGCCTCAATATTCAACGGCTGTTCGAGTTTTTCGTAAATGTAGGGTAGCACCAGAAATGCTTCATCATCCGATAAGTCCTGCCCCTGTTTTTGTTTTAAGCGATTGACGGCATTGAGACCGCCGACATAATCACCCTGGCTGATCGCAGTTAACGAAATGCCCATGAGTGCCCGGTTTGTATATTGGCTATTGAGGTCGATACTGCGAAACGCTTTTCGAGCATCTCGAAAATATTCTTTTTGCAGCAATGCGTAGCCCAAAACCAGATAGATCCGATTGGTCAGCTTGTTGTTTTTGCGGCCGCGTGAAACTGGAATGATTTTCTCAATGATCGAACGGGCTTCGGTAATCCAGTCCTGCCGTATACTGGCAAGTGCCGTATTGAGCTGGGCATGGACATAATACGGTGATGATGGCGGAATATGGCCATAACTATCCACCGATTTACGATGCCGTTTCAGATGCTGCTGTGCGCTGCCCTGTAGCAGATAAGCGTAATCGACATCATCGCCGGATAGTTCGGTAAATATATCCTCGAGTAATTGATTGACTGCCTGCCATTGCCTGTGGCGGGCATAATATTTAGCAAAGGTAAAATCAAGATAAGGCAGGTTGGACTGGTTTCCTGAGTTTTCAATTAAACCGTATATTTTTTCTGCGAGCTGTCTTTCGTTCTGCTTTAGCAGGCTATCGGTTAACTGAACTATGGCCGGGTCATCCGCATATCGGATCACTATTTGCAGATTGCTGTCAATTAAACGATTGGCGCTAACGATTTTTCGTTGCGCATTTAATTGATTGAACCGCTCTATCAGTACATCGGGGTCGTCGATCCCGGTGAATGCGCTATTTTTTATATGATAAATTTCGTTGGCCAGTGTCTGGTAGCTTTCATCAAGCCGGTCGATTTGAATAGAAAGTCTATTCTCTTGTGCTTTCGTAGATAAGGTTGGAAGCATTAATAGAAATGCCATTATTAGTAGCCAATAGGCTGGATTGCGTTTGTTGGAAAGATTGGTCATCAAATAAAACCATTTGTACGAGCTAGCACTCGCCAGATTGACAATAATCAGGCAGTGACTGGAATTGATGCGTTTTATACCGACTTCATTTTATCTTTAATCAATTCGGCCACGGCCAGAAATGGCAGGCCCTTCATATGCTGCATTATTTCATCACTGTAAAGTTCAGCGACAATTTCATTTGAAAGCTCGCAGTCACATTCTGTAAAATGATAAGCCAGCGCCCTGGCGTGGAGGTCGCGGGCCTTGCCAAGATCGCCCTTAATGCAATATTTATAGGCTTTCTTGGTAGCGGCCCTGGCAGTTTCCAGGGCTGAGCCTACGCCCAGCGAACCGGCAACAAGCGCTTTTCGGTGTAGTTTGGCCTGTTTTTTAGAAATGATGTAGGGCAATACCTGTTGTACTACAAAATCGTGCTGGGGATTTTTCGAAGAACAATCCATGGCTCGGGCAGACCTCTGAATTTGCTTCAGGTAGTTAATATGTTGATTGGTTTTATACGCCGAGCGCCCGGCCATGCCGCCAGCCGTCAGTGTCAGAACTCCCGCGCCAATCAATAACCCGATGCCAGTGCCGCCCACTGCGCAGCCGCCAACCAGGGCTGCTACCGTTTTATAGGAAGAGGCATCGGTAGCCATTTGTGTTATTGATACGCCATGTGAAGTTGCGGCTTTTCCGATTTTACCGCGAGTTTTTGCTGCCTTGTGTCTACCTACATTTATCATGATAAACCCTCACTTAGTTAAGCGATGCTATATTTAAATTTGCCTTCGTCATCGACATCCACTTCAATTTTTGATATTGCCTGATTTTCCGCCATTCTGGAAAGGCACTCCATGGCCATATCCGGCAGCATCGTCCGGGTCAGTATATTCTCGATATTTCTCGCGCCAGTATCAACCTCCTGACTCCGTGCGACGATATGTAACATGACATCGTCGCTATAGCTGAATTCGGCATCATAGTGTTCACGAACCCGTTTTTCGATACGATCCATATTAATCTTCGATATCGCCAGTAAATCTTCGTCCCCGAGTGGGTAATAGGGGATCAGTGTGGCGCGGCCGAGGAATGCCGGCTTAAAATAGTTCAACAATTGTGGTCTGAAATTATCGAGCAGTACCTCCGGGTCTGGTATTTCTTCCGATTGTGCGCAAATAGCCCGGATATGTTCCTCGCCTGCGTTCGAAGTCATGATGATGATCGTGTTTCTGAAATCGATATCCCGGCCTTCGCCGTCCTTAATGGTACCTTTGTCGAACAGGTTGTAGAAAATATCCTGCACACCCGGATGCGCTTTTTCCATTTCATCGAGCAGCACAATGCTGTAGGGCTTGCGGCGTACGGCTTCGGTTAGGACACCGCCTTCACCGTAGCCGACATAACCCGGTGGTGAGCCGAGCAGCATCGATACCTTGTGCTCTTCCTTGAATTCTGACATGTTAATTGTGGTGACGTTATTTTCGCCGCCGTAAAGAACATCGGCCAGCGCCAGCGCGGTCTCGGTTTTTCCGACACCACTCGAACCTACCATGAAAAAGACACCGATCGGTTTCCTGGGATCGGTTAATCCGGCGCGTGAAGTGCGAATACTTTGCGCGATGGCTTCGAGTGCATGTTTCTGACCGATGACACGTTGATTGAGTCGGTCGGCGAGATCGAGAATGGAATGGATTTCGTCGGATACCATTTTACCGACTGGAATACCGGTCCAGTTGGCAACGACTTCTGCTATCGCCTGGCCATCGACATTAACCTGCATCATCGGGCTGTTGCCCTGTAAGTCCGACAGCGCCTGCATCAATTCATGCAATTCGGTTTTAATCGATTCGCGCTCTTTATCATCGAGTTTTTGAGGTGCTGATTCGTCTGCGGCCGGTTCATCTGTCACTTTCTGCGCATGAAAATCCGCCTCTATCCTGGTCTGGAGTTCGTGGATACGAGCAACTTTTTCTTTTTCCTTTTGCCATTGCATCTGCTGTGTTTCAATTTCCGCTTGCAGTCGTGTTTTTTCGGATTTCAATTCGCTTATACGATCGTCACAGTTTCCCAGTGTGGCGTTTTCACGTTCGAGTGAAGTGATGTTGGTTTCGGTTTGGATGATGCGACGGCGGGTATCTTCGATCGCGGCCGGTGTTGCGCTCTGGCTCAGCGCTACCCGCGCGCATGCCGTATCGAGCAGACTGACTGATTTATCCGGCAATTGTCTCGCAGTGATATAACGGCTTGATAATTTGACCGAGTCGACGATGGCTTCATCCATGATGCGCACGCGATGGTGATCCGCCAACATTGAGGAAATAGACCGCATCATATCGATTGCTTTCGACTCGTCGGGTTCTTCGATTTTAACCACCTGGAAGCGTCGGGTCAGTGCCGGATCGCGTTCGAAATATTTTTTGTATTCGGCCCAGGTAGTGGCGGCAATAGTGCGTAACTCGCCCCGCGCCAGGGCAGGTTTTAACAGATTTGCAGCATCCCCCTGACCTTCCTTTCCACCGGCGCCTATCAGCGTATGCGCTTCGTCGATAAACATAATGATGGGATCGGGAGATGCCTTGACTTCGGCGATCACGGATTTCAGGCGGTTTTCGAACTCACCTTTGACACTGGCGCCTGCCTGTAACAGACCAAGATCGAGGCTGCGCAAGGTTACACCTTTTAACGGGTCAGGAACATCGCCCGAAGCAATGCGCAGGGCGAATCCTTCGACCACTGCGGTTTTACCGACACCGGCTTCACCGGTCAGTATCGGGTTATTCTGCCGACGCCTTATCAGGATATCGATGATTTGTCGGACTTCTTCGTCACGACCGAGCACCGGATCAATTTTGCCACTCGTGGCGTCTTTGGTGAGATTGATGGTGAATTTATCCAGTGACGGCGTGTTGGTCGGAGCCGTGCTAGTTGTCGATTCTGAACTGAAGGTATCTCCAACTCCGACACTGACCGATTCGGTCGTGCTGCCGATAATACCGGGTATCACATCACGTAAGGATTCGGGTGAGATTCTCTTCAATTCACCCTGGGTTATTTCCGAGGAACGTCGAAGGCTGTCATCGAGTAACAGGGCTGCCAACACATGCGCAGACGTCACCTGGGGGTGATGAAATTCGACCGAGGCCAGCATCCAGGCATTTTTGGCCAGGTCCACGACATTTGGTGACAGCGCGGGTGCTCTCGTATTGCCGGATTTTATTCGATCCAGTTCGCGATTCAGGTCTGCCGTGAGATTGCCGGGATCGAGCTCGTATTTTTCCACCAGCGCGATAATGTCGCTGTCTGGGATTTCGAGCAATTTAAGAATCCAGTGTTCAATTTCGACATTGTAATGGGTTCTTGCAAGGCACAGTCCGGCCGCCGCTTCCAGCGCGGTTCGGCAGGTATCATTTAACTTGCCAACCAGAGATTTCAAATCGATCGTTATCATGTGTTTGTCCCAATATTGTCGTGTTTAAATTATGATGTTCATTGTAAGCGGGTCGCTGAAACCGAGATATCCAGGGTTTCACCTGCACTAGCTGGTAAACCTGGTCTACTCTGTAACCAGGTATTCCAGCCGATGATTGGTGGTTCATTTTTACTCAGGCAGGTTTTATCTGGAATATCATCGCGATGGATTCGAATGACAAATTCATATTCAATCTCCATTCCAAGATACAGGCGCGCCAGTTCATTTAATGCGATCAAACTACTAGTACCTGGTGCGAACTTCTTGAGTTGTTGTCTGTTTAATGGTCCGAGTACGATTTGAATTTTACCCTGCGCGAACCAGCCGCTTTTCCCCAGCATGGCCGAACGGCCTAAACACATATTACAACCTTTCGGGTGTTCCAGATCAGGAAAACGTGAGCGTACATCGTCGATCATGTCGCGCCACTGCCCGGCAAACTGATTGACATCAACAGGGATGTCGAAATGGGACCTCAATATTTGTTTGAGATTAGCTACGGTGCGAATTGTTTGATTAAACAGGCCACCGAAATAAAGTAAAGACTCGTCCCGGGTGTAGAGTCTGTTACCTAGTTTGGCAGTACCCATACCGATTAATGACAGCAATGCCCAGGTCTGAGTTGAGTGTTGCTGCGAATGAGTTCTATGTAAATTATTGCGCTCATATTGCAGTGGTAATCGATATTTAACTGAAGCCTGATATAGCAAAGATGCGGTACGATGATTAAACAAATTGAGGAACTTTTCGATATTGTCGTCTTTCTGCTTCTGACGTTTTAATATCAATTCTGTGTAATGGTGGGGTAATACGCCCATGGCACCGGTTAAACCGATCAGATTAAGTATCATATGCCATTGAAGGCTGCCGTCTTTGTTTTCATACCGCTGCAGTTGCTGAATGTCGCCAGACGGGAAGGCCATAGATTGAAATGTAGAAAAACGAACTACCTCGTTGGCAGGTGGTGTGAAGCCGGAAACAGGATTAGTGCCCATTTTGGCATCAGTTACCTCTTTTTCTTTTTTGGCCGATCGCTCGAGCAATCGCACTGCCTGTACGAATGTATACTCGTAAGCGGCTTCAACCAGCTTACGGGTTATAGAAGTGTTTTTTCGCCAGCCCTGGGAGGACATTTTTTCAGGTACCCTTCTTTGTTTTTCAGTTTTACTAATACTCGGGTAAACGAATTAATCGAGCAATATAATGCGAAAAAGTGTTCCAGAACGGTAGCAAAAAGAAAGCTGCTACTTCCGCTCAGCTGCAAATCATCCAGTTCAATTTCAATTTCCATCCCACGGCAGAGACTGGTATGCCCTTCAATCGTCATGGGTGCGTTAATTGAACGGGTTGTTACTTTACTGATCGATTCTATTTGCGCGCGGTTAATCGAGGAATCTTTAAAATCGTACAGTCTAAGGATTTCCTTTAGCGCATCGATGGCCTCCTTGCCGCCTGTTATCGACAGATGATTTAAGCTTAAATGCGATATGAGGCGCCATCGTGCATTGTTTCGTAATGAAGGCCGGATGCTTATGCCGGGTTGAGTGAGACATTTAATACCTGAACAGGGTGGTGCGTTATCAACACATTGCAATTTGGGCTGATCTGTTGAAAACGGTAGTCTTGCAGGTTGATTGCGATTGCTACAAATGGTTTCCAGAGACAATGTACGATCGTCTGGATTATTCGGATTGAAATCGATGTCTACCAGGCTGAGGAAAACATCAGTAGCTTCGTCGCGTAGACGTTGAGCAAGTTTGGAGTGACGTCGGCTAGTGAACCAGTAGGCATGGTTTTCCCGATTCTGGCGCTCGTGGTTAACTCCGTATAGTGGTAGGTAAGTTTCGATGCTTCCGGATGAAGTCGAAGCATTGACGGTCTCAATCGAATAAATTTCGTAGCCATCTGGGCGTCGGGCGTCGGCGACAATTTCGTATTCGGTCGTCGTGTGATCGAGTTTTATCGGATCGGCGTGGTGACTGAATAAATTTATAGCAGGCGCACAACCGAGTTGAAAGGTTTCGATTGAAATGTTGTGCTCCAGCTCGACATCGGATTCGGCCAGGTAAAGATAAAACTCAAGTTTATTGGTGGCAGCTTGAGGAATATTATCGGCGAATCCCGCAAGGTCGAAAAACATGAATTTCTCAGGGAAGGCGAAATATTCGGTTAATAAGCGATAACCCATAAAGGAAGATTCCGGGTAAGGTAGCAGGCCTTCGTCGACGCCGAATCCCACCGCTTGAATAGTAGAAACGGGCAGGCGCAGCGCCTGGCTATCACCTTCGGCAGTGGCAATATACAGGGCCTGGCACTGGTTCAATATGAGTTCGTAAAGCGGGTTGATATGTTGTGGTTGGCCCTTTAGATAGAAGCGGATTCGGTTCGGTCTCTCTTCGCTAAAACTGAATTCATTGCTGAAAGCCTGGAACGAGAGCTTGAGAACACCGGAGGCGCCTTTGAACTGGCTTGAACCCGGAGTGGTGAAAGGTCTGCCTAATAGACGGGCTTCTGTCAATTCAAAAGGCTGTAAATCGGTGTCGTAAATGGTATTGAAACGGCAACTTTCTCCGTTAAACTGTTCGCTATCAAGCAAGGTATTTTTTTCGAGATGATATGCCGATTCGAGTTTTTCTTTATCGGCGACAAACTGCACGATTGTCATCGAAGGAATCGGTCGCTGATAGTGTGGATATAGAACCTCGAGCAAGGCATCGCTGAGTTCGGGAAAGTCATCGTCGAGCTTATGCTGAATACGAGCATTCAAGTAAGCGAAACTTTCGATCAATCGTGAGACGTGTGGATCTTCAATGGTTTCGGCATTAATACCCAGCCGACCGGCAATCTTGGGGTGTTCTTTCGCAAATTCAGCCCCCATCTGGCGTATAAAGGCAAGCTCTTTTTCGTAGTAAGGCAATAATTCGTCAGACACGACCTGCCTCCTCAACATTAACGGCGCGCGACACCGGTTCCAGTATCGAATCGAAAACAATCACTTCGGGCGAAGGGTCGGCATATAAAGTCGCATCGATTCTAAATTTTAGAGTACGTTCAGCTTTATCGGTATTTTCCTGGTAGCTGACGCTCACTGATTTGAATCGTGGTTCAAAGTCCACAAGCAGTCTTTCCAGTTGTTGTACAAATTCCCTGCGCTTATCGATATTTGAGATATTTACAGTTGCCAGATCGGGTAAGCCGTAATTGAGCAGCGAGTCATTTAAATGGCTATATTTTTCATCGGGTACGACGATACGCATACGCGTATTCAGTAAATTTTCAAGATCGCGGCGCACGCTTTGACGGAGTTCTTTCATTTTCTGGTGTTGATCCGGATCGGTTTCAAGCCGATTATCTGGATCATTGTCGATCAGCCGATCGAGTATCGAAGGACGAATGTTTCTTTTTTTATTGAGTCTAGCCATAATATTTCGAAGCCGCTGTTTCAGGCCGATTGAGCCAGCTCGGTGACCAGTTCCAGCTCGGAGACCATATGGTCCAGTTGGTAATGCGGGCGCAGGTGAATGATGCAAACATAATCTCCCGGTTTATCAGGATGATCTTTGACTTCAACCGCCGCTTCACGCAAGGGGTAGCGAGCCTGTTCCTCCCACTCCAGATCTTCTCGCCCGGTGGTGTATTTGAACAACCACTTGCGGAGATAATCTTCGCATTCCTCAGCGGTGATAAAAGAGCCAACTTTATCGCGAATGATCACCTTGATGTAATGCGCGATCCGTGACCCGCATAAAACATGCTGGAGCATTGCCGATAAGCGCGCATTGATCATGCCTTCAGGATTCGCGTTATGTTTCGGCCTCCGCAACGATTGATTACTATAAAAAGCCGCAAAAGGTGTGTCGTAACACTGACACAAGGGCATAAGGCCGAGATCGCTGAGTTCTCGCTCTTTGATATCGGTGACAATGACATCGGTTACCGGTTTATAAGCAATATGTTCGGCGTCGATATCAAAGCTGTCGCAGGGTAGCGTCGATAATAAGCCGCCACCGATTTGGTTGCGCGGCGTGCCCCGGATATGGCCAAACCAACCGACATTGGCGAATTCGCGAATTAAAATTGAAGCAAACCCATAAGCTGCATTACCCCAACAATAGTTTTCGCGATTGCGCGTACCGACCTGCTCCTGAAAGAACAGACCTTTGTAACTACCCGGGGATTTTCGGTAGGGTAGGCGCATCAGGATATGCGGCATGGTGAGGCCGATGAACTGGGCCTCCACTCTGGATCGAAAATCCCTCCATTTTATGTACTCTTGCTGAGCAAATACATTATGTAAATTAATCGGGTGGCCGAGTGCCGAAAAATCGTCCAGACCGAACAGTTCAGGGGCGGCGGCAGCTATGAAAGGCGAAAAAGCGGCTGCCGATATTTGTGAAAGTCCTTCTACTGTAGTCAAGTCGTTATAACTGTGCGTGGTCGAGGGTTTGTGGCTGATTTCATAATCACCGATTAGTGCGCCGTATGGTTCACCCCCTGGCGTTCCATACTCTTCACTGTAAATTTTTTTGAATAGTTGGCTTTGGTCAAATTCGAGTGCCCTTGAGATATCGCGCGATACTTCCTGCCAGCTAATATCGAGCACCTTTAATTTAATGTTACGGATTCCATCGGCTTCGACCGCTAAATGCCAGAGTCCCCGCCAGGAGGCTTCGAGTTTTTGAAAATTCTTGTGATGAATTATAATATTGAGCTGATCATTGATTAAATGATCGATATCGCCAATTGAGCGTTGAAGTGCCGGAACGATGTCGTCAGCTTTATTTAAACATTGCCTGGGCACGAATTCAGACAACCAGTACAGCATCGACCTGGTATCATCCGGATCATCCAGAAAAGGCTGAATGCCGGTGATATAAGCCGATCGGGAACACAGTTCATCGATACTGGTCTTGGATTTAGAATCTGTCAGCATGTCCTTTGACGTTATTTTTGTATGCCAGAGATCATACTATGAAAAGGCCTCGATATGGAATGCTGGATTGGAAAACACGAGTTGTTGGCGGCAAAAATGAGCCGATCCGTTTGATGCCGGTCGGCCTATTTTGGTCAGTGGGCTGAGATTGAGGAGTCCTTAAGTATGTTCTGCGACATATGAGCCAGTTTAATGAACTGCCATAGCGGTCAGTTTCAAGCTACGACCACCGGGTCGATGCAGTGAGCCGGTCAGCCGCCACGACCTGGTAGCCAGTTGTACCTTCCATCGGCCGAGCTCCAACGGATCAAATTGAGCAATATAGCGATTGCTTCCAATGTGTTTGAGGGTACGGCTTTGATCCATACCGGGTTTAGTGGTGTGGTAAAAACTCAAAGTGATGGTTTCGCTATCTGGCCATTCGGATTTGGCACTGAGATTGACGTGAACTTCGGCGGAATCCGAATCAAACTGGATGTCTGCAGCTAAAGCCAATGCGGCGGCTGCCTGATCTCGCGCAATGACCTGATTGATCTGTTTGCCTTTCTCATAGTAGTCATCAACGACCAGTCCTGTGTCGGATTCTATGGCCAGAATAATCATGGTGACCCCCATGATAACGGCGGAGAAGGGAATCAGAATCAGCATCCATACATAGGGCTGGTTTTTCCAGGATTCTGCGGACTGTTCTGCTATCATTTTCATCGCCTGGCTTATTTTCGTGGACCCAGAAAACGCGCTGTTTCTTGGACGGCTAAATGGTTGGCGTTTTCAGCCTGTAGATAAAACCGCACGGAACCACTTTGTGCCTGGAGATTACTCTCATCCGCACGCAGTCGCACGACCAACTCGGCAACGGTACCACCTTCGACATCGATATGTTCAACATCGGTATACAGTTCGAGTTCTGGAATACCATCGGCCCTTAAAATATAGCGATGCGCATTCGAATCCATATTTATGATTTTGAGCGTATAGACGTTCTCGATCAGGCCTTCGGAGGTTTCACGAAACAGGCGGTTACGGTCGCGTATAACATCCAGTTCCAGAGCAACGCGTTGTGACAGGCTGTAAAATATAATCGAACTGATAATTGTCAGAATGATCGCATAAATGATGATACGGGGACGCAGAATACGGCTCGTTTTCTTGTTTTGCATGTTCTCGGTGGTGTATTTTATCAGCCCGCGTTCATATCCGAGTTTATCCATGACATTATCGCAGGCATCGATACAGGCTGAGCAGGCAATACATTCATATTGAAGACCGTCGCGAATATCGATACCGGTTGGGCAAACTTGATAACACAGCGTGCAGTCGACGCAATCACCCAGTCCAAGTAAGGTCTTGTCAACGTTGCGTTTGCGTGAGCCGCGCGGTTCGCCTCGCTCTTCGTCATAGGCTATCACCAACGTGTCCTGGTCAAACATCGCGCTTTGAAAGCGAGCGTAAGGACACATGTATTCACAGACCTGCTCACGCATGAAGCCCGCATTGCCATAGGTGGCTAAGGCGTAAAAGAAAATCCAGAAGGCTTCCCAGTGGCCAAGATCCAGTGACACCAGGCTGCTTGATAGTTGATCGATCGGAGTGAAGTAGCCGACGAAAGTGAATCCTGTCCACAAAGAAAAAGTTATCCAGAAAAATTGCTTGGTGGCTTTTACCCGAAGCTTAGCCAGGCTCCAGTTTGCCAGATCACGTTTCATCTGTTGCGAACGAGTGCCTTCAATTTTACGCTCCATCCAGAGAAAGGTTTCGGTCCAAACTGTTTGGGGGCAGGCGTAGCCGCACCAGATTCGACCTGCCAACGCTGTGAAGAAGAAAAGAGACAGTGCTGCAATAATTAACAGGCCGGCCAGGTAAACAAAATCCTGTGGCCACAGCGTTAAACCGAAGATATAAAATTTACGGGCCGGCAAATCGAATAAAACTGCCTGGCGCCCATCCCATTGTAATAATGGCATACCGTAAAATATACCCAGAAGCATTAAAACACCGCTGACGCGCAAGGTAGCGAACAGGCCGTGAACTTCACGCGGATAAACTTTTTCGTGTTTGGCGTAGAGCGACTGTACAACCTTGGCTTCCGTCGATTTTTTTTTCCCAGGTTGCTTATGGGAGGAGTTGCTTTGCAAGATTAACGGCACTCCTTTCAGAGATTGCGATGCAATGACTGATCTGTTTGAGTCTTTCTGCAGTTGCTGACAGCGAAGTAAATAGTCATCACACTGGAGAGTGCGCAAAATACCCAGAACACGAAAAACCCGACGGTATAGGCCCCGAGTGTATTAATTTCTATATCCAGATCGAAAGGGTACAGGTCCTTCGGATGAAAAGCAGAGAAAAACAGGCCAGTGGCCACTATGGCCATCATAAAAGATGGCCATAAGGTGGCAATACATATTTGTGCCGGGGAGATTTTCATTGCGGACTCAGACATTTACTTATCTTTGGCCAGGCCGTACACATAGGCGGCGATCAGGTGCACTTTGGCATCACCCAAAAATTTCCGATGCGCCGGCATATGCCCTTGACGACCTTTTGCTATTGTTTCGTGAATTCGAACTTTCGACGCACCGTGCAACCAGGTTTTATCGGTCAAATTAGGTGCGCCGAGCGCGGGATTACCTTTGGCATCTGACCCATGGCAGGCTACGCAAAAGATATTGAACTGTGCCTTGCCGGAAGCGGCTGCCGATGCATCGTGATCTCGACCCGCCAGACTCAGTACGTATTCGGTCATATTGCTGACACCCGCTTCCCCGCCAAGTGGTCCTTCCCAGGCCGGCATCATGCCCTGCCTGCCATCCAGGATAGTTTGCTTGATGGTGCCAGGCTCACCACCCCAGAGCCAGTCTGCGTCGCGCAAGTTCGGAAAACCTCGCGCACCACGAGCATCCGAGCCATGGCAGGTTGCACAGTGATTTAGGAATAATCGCTCACCCATTTTCCTGGCCTGCTTATCCTGCGATACGGCTACCAGATTCTGTGATTGATATTTTTCGAATAACGGACCGTAGGTTGCTTTTGCTTGCGCCATTTCAGTTTCGTAGGTTTGCGCCGAGCTCCAGCCGAATATACCCTTGTAGGCGCCAAGACCTGGATACAGTGCGAGATAAATCATGCCAAATACGAGGGTAATATAAAACATACCCAGCCACCAGCGTGGCAGCGGGTTATTAAATTCCCTGAGATCGCCGTCCCAGACGTGCCCAGTCTCGTCTGCTTCTTTATTTTCGGTGTTGGCCGGAGACCTGGACATCCACCAGATTAACCAGAAGCACCAGAGAATACCGAGAATGGTCGGCAAAATGATGTACCAGTTCCAGAATTCAGAATTAAAATCCGACATTATAATTGCCCCGCATTTTTATCGGTTTTGTTTGCTGGTAGATCGTCTTCCAGCGGTAGACGTGCTGCTTCTTCAAAATCAGTATGACGCTTTTTGCTATAGGCCCACAGGATGATTCCGACGAAGATCACCAGAGCGCCAATGGTCCAGAAGGAATGAAACATAGCTAAACTCATTGCTTTACCTCCCGGCCTGTAGTTCGATGCCAAGGCCCTGAAGGTAAGCAATCAGCGCGTCGAGTTCAGTTTTCCCTTTAAGCGCATCCGGCGCGACAGTGATTTCATCATCGCTGTAAGGTACGCCGAGAGTCCGCAAACCATTCATTTTTGCCTGAATGTCAACGCCGTCGAGATTATTTTCGGCTAACCAGGGATAACCCGGCATGATCGACTCGGGTACCACGTCACGCGGATTGGTCAAATGTACACGATGCCATTCGTCGCTGTAGCGGCCGCCTACGCGGTGCAGATCTGGGCCGGTACGTTTCGACCCCCACAGGAAAGGTCGGTCATAGACGAATTCACCGGCGACCGAATAATGGCCATAACGCTCGGTTTCTGCTCGAAACGGGCGGATCATTTGTGAATGGCAGGTATTACAGCCCTCACGAACGTAAATGTCCCGTCCGCTGAGGCGCAGCGCCGAATAGGGTTTGAGCCCCGTAACGGGTTTGGTGAGTGAATCCTGAAAAAATAGCGGGACGATCTCTACCAGCGCGCCTATCGAGATAAAAAACAGAATGAACACCAGCATTATTCCCAGGTTCTTTTCGACTTTTTCATGTCCAGTAGTCATAAATTAATTCTCTAATATTAGTGAGTAGGGGCAGGCGCCGGGATAGCGACTTCGATTCCTTTGGCGCCGGCGATAGACTTCCAGAGGTTATATGCCATGACCAGAGTTCCGGTCAGGAAGAAAACACCGCCAAGGGCACGCACAATGTAATAAGGATGCATCGCCTGTACACTTTCAACAAAGCTGTAGGTTAGCGTACCGTCCGCATTAACCGCGCGCCACATCAAACCTTGAGTGATACCCGCAACCCACATCGAGGTGATGTAGAGTACGATACCGATAGTCGCCGTCCAGAAATGAATTTCGACCAGTTTCAAGCTATAAAGCTCTCGACCGAACAGTCGAGGAATCAAATAGTACATGGCGCCCATGGAAATCAGCGCTACCCAGCCCAAAGCTCCGGAATGCACGTGCCCGATTGTCCAGTCGGTATAGTGTGAAAGTGCATTAATGGTCTTGATCGACATCATTGGGCCCTCGAAAGTTGACATGCCGTAAAATGATATTGAAACGACCAGCAGGCGTAATACCGGGTCGGTACGAAGCTTATGCCAGGCTCCTGATAGTGTCATAATACCGTTAATCATGCCGCCCCAGGAAGGAGCCAGTAATATCAGAGACATCACCATGCCCAGTGACTGGGCCCAGTCGGGCAGGGCGGTATAGTGCAAATGGTGTGGACCCGCCCATACGTAGGTGAATATCAATGCCCAGAAGTGCACCACAGATAATCGATAGGAATAGACCGGTCGACCAGCCTGCTTCGGTACAAAGTAATACATAATTCCGAGGAAACCGGCCGTCAGGAAGAAACCGACCGCGTTGTGTCCATACCACCATTGCACCATCGCATCCTGCACGCCAGCATAAGCCGAATACGATTTCCAAAGGGAAACCGGCATTGCCGCACTGTTGAAAATATGCAAGACGGCAACTGTGACGATGAAGGCGCCGAAAAACCAGTTTGCAACATAAATATGAGCCACTTTGCGTTTCACGATGGTTCCAAAGAAAACAATGGCATAAGCAACCCAGACCAGCGTAATCAGAATATCGATCGGCCATTCGAGCTCTGCGTACTCTTTGGCAGTTGAGATTCCTAGCGGCAGTGTGATCGCGGCTAATAGGATAATTGCCTGCCAGCCCCAGAAAGTAAAACCCGCGAGTTTAGGGAAAACAAGACGGGAATGGCAGGTATGTTGCACAACATAATAGGAAGTCGAGAACAGTGCACAGCCACCGAATGCGAAAATAACCGCGTTAGTATGCAATGGTCGCAAACGGCTAAAGGTTAGCCAGGGCACATCGAAGTTGAGGGCAGGCCAGGCTAATTGCGCAGCAATTAACACGCCGACTAACATTCCGACAATTGCCCACACTATTGTCATGATGGCAAACTGTCGAACGACTCGATAGTTATAGGTTTCAGTATTTGACATTAAAGATTCTCTAACTTCGTTGGGATTGTTATATTGCCGGAAAACGATTCGCCTTTACGCAATCCGGCGACGCGATAAATTTCGCGGGATTATCGGTCTTATAGTCAGGGTGGTTTTTGACACAGGTCAAGAAGACGATTAATAGATCTGTCACACTACAGGCGAATAAAACATGACTGTGAAAAATCGGAACAGAGATAAGCAGTCCCCAGCCGACCCGGAGCCACAGACATTGGTTGGTCTTGCCAGCAGTGAAACGCTAGAACTCAATCAGCCTGATCACTCGAAAATTGATTTGCAGTGCTTTCATTGTCATTTATCCATTCCTGATGGGTTTCAACTCACGACAGTGGTAGACGGTCAACAACAGCCCATGTGCTGCTATGGCTGCAAGGCAATAGCTGACGTCATAGTCGCGTCGGGTCAGGAACATTTTTATCACGTGCGTACAGAACCTTCGCCAACCGGTATGGAAATATTGCCGGATTTTCTGCGCGAGGCCGAGGTTTATGACGATGAATCGGTGCAACAGGAATTTGTTCAGCAATTATCTGAAGGCGGCCGTGAAGCTAGCCTGATTCTGGAGGGTATCACCTGCGCGGCCTGCGTCTGGTTAAACGAGCAGTATATTGCAGGCCTGCCAGGTGTGCTCGAAGTTCAGGTTAACTATGCCTCGCGTCGAGCCTGGCTACGTTGGGATAATTCCCGCATCAGGCTCAGTGAAATACTGCAGGCTATTCAATCTATCGGTTACCGGGCATATCCCTATAATCCGCATCAACGGCAGATCCTTTACGATAAAGAACGTCGATTGCAGATTCGCCGAATCGCGGTTGCCGGTCTGTTTGGCATGCAGGTGATGATGGTTTCGGTCAGCCTCTATTCTGGCGCATGGTCGGGTATGGAGGAAAACTTCGAGACATTGTTTCGATGGTTAAGCCTCGGGTTGACCATGCCGGTAATTTTTTTTTCTGCCATAGCGTTTTTCCGATCGGCCTGGTATGACCTGATCAATCGACGCGTCGGTATGGACGTACCTGTTTCGCTGGGTATCAGCATAGCCTTTATCAGTAGTATCATTGCAACAATACGCGGGCAGGGGGAAATCTATTTTGACTCCGTGGTAATGTTTGTGTTTTTACTATTGGTGAGCCGCTATTTCGAATGGTTGGCTCGGCATCGTAGCACCGAATTCGTTGAAAGACTGGCTTGCGCATTGCCGGTAATGGCAAATCGACTGGATGATGAAGGCAAGGACACCGTTGTTGCAGCATCATTACTCAATACCGGCGACAGGGTATTAATACGGCCCGGCGAAACCGTACCGGCTGATGGAGAAGTGGTGGTCGGTGAATCGAGCGTTGACGAGTCATTGCTCAATGGAGAAAGTCGTCCGATTGGCAAGGTTAAAGGCGATATACTGGTCGGTGGTAGTATCAATATCAACAGTCCCCTGCAAATTACGGTTCAATCGGTCGGCAGCGATACAGTATTGTCAAACATTCACCGGATGATTGAGCGAGCCCAAACTGACAAGCCGCCAATGGCTCGACTGGCCGACCAGATTGCATCGCGGTTTATTATTGGCGTGTTGGCGGTAACCCTTCTGGTGGCAGGCTACTGGTGGTTTGTCGGTAGTGAACACTGGCTCGAAATCACCCTGGCAGTTTTAATCGTTACCTGCCCCTGTGCTTTATCACTGGCGACACCTGCTGCTATCAGTGCCAGTTTGAGTCGTATGCAGAGCCTTGGTTTGTTGGTCAAGCGCAGCCAGGCGATCGAAGCGCTGGACAAAATCACACATGTCGTATTCGATAAAACCGGTACGCTGACGCATGGAAAACCTGTTCTGGACAGGATTCTTTGCGATGATTCAGTTGACGCCGGATTTTACTTGCGCATTGCTGCGTCACTGGAAAAATACTCCGAACATCCTTTAGCTCAGGCGCTGATCGAGGCGGCTTCAGTGGCCGATTATTTACCCGTGCATAATCTGGTAAATCAAACAGGAGGTGGACTGAGCGGCATCATCAATAATCAGCATTATGCGCTAGGTAGCGTCGACTTTATCGGTTCTTATTGTGAAGGCTCTATACCGGCCGACTGGTTGCGCCAGCTCAATGACGATGCCACTACGGCCGTTGTACTTGCCAGTCCGGAAAGTATTTTATGTCTGTTCAGTTTGCACGATGAAATTCGTGACGATGCGACACAGCTCGTTCAAACACTGAAGCGACAACAAAAACGAGTCAGTTTAATGACCGGAGATCGTCTTTCAGTCGCTAAACAGGTGTCGACCCGTATTGGTATCGACAAGTGTTATGCCAACATGACGCCTGATGAAAAAATGAAACGGGTTCAGGCATTGCAAGCTGGAGGCGCAACCGTACTCATGGTCGGTGATGGCATAAACGATGCGCCGGTGTTGTCAATTGCTGATGTCTCAATCGCAATCGGTGGTGCAACATCGCTAGCTAAAACCAGTGCCGATATTGTGATGCTGAGCAATCGACTGAGTGGTATTCTCGACAGCATATTGGTGGCGAGTAAAACACAATCGATCATGAAACAGAACCTGAGTTGGGCGCTCGGTTACAATATCTGTGCGATACCAGCAGCCGCGGCAGGATATGTGTCACCCTGGATGGCGGCAATTGGCATGTCGCTGAGCTCGTTAATCGTTGTTTGCAATGCTTTGAGATTGACGACAGGCCAAGGCAGTCGGAATCAGGCATAAAACATGGAAATACTCTACCTGCTTATTCCGCTATCAATCCTACTGCTAGGGTTGATTATCTGGGTATTTATGTGGGCCATAGGTTCGGGGCAATTTGATGATCTCGAAGGCCCGGCACATCGCATTTTGCTCGATGACGAAACACCCATAGTGCAAAACGAGGAAAAAAAAGCCGGTGGGGACACCGGCAAAAATAAAATGGGTCTTGACAATTAACCCTTATAGAGAGGGACTACAGAAATTATTTTAAGCGTTATTCCTACGGTGTACTTGATCTAGGTCAATTAACGTCGGTAAATTAATTCCCATCAGATAGACCTTGAAAATAATCCCCGGCTATCCGGGCTGTTAATATAACGATCGAATACCATACAGATATTGCGAACCAGCAGCCGCCCGGCATCGAGCACATCGATGCCATTGCTGCTCAAACTCAATAACTGATCGTTTGCCATAGTATTTAGAGTATCCAGCTCATCGGCAAAGAATGACTTGAAGTCAATATTCCAGCGCGCTTCAATAGCAGCTATATCGAGACGAAAGTGACAAACGAGGTGCTGTATAATTTCACGTCGCATCACGTCTTCCTGGTCGGTATAACAGCCGCGGTAAATCGGTAGTTGACCCGCTAATAGCGATTCATGGTATGCCTTGAGATCGGTGGTATTTTGACAGAAATGGTTACCAATGTTACTGATTGCCGAGACGCCCATGGCAACGGAATCGCATTCGGAATAAGCCGAATAACCCTGGAAGTTCCGATGCAAGCTGCCTTTTCGTTGGGCGGTAGAGAGTTCATCGAGCGGCTTGGCGAAATGATCCATAC
Organism: uncultured Gammaproteobacteria bacterium; assembly: GCA_964651385.1. GTDB lineage: Bacteria > Pseudomonadota > Gammaproteobacteria. The sequence continues at coordinate 47,818 of CAZYYM010000014.1, forward strand.
CAATATAAACGTATCCGGCCTGTGTCAAACGCTCGATGGAATATTGGAAAATGGCCAGTTTTTCTTCCGCTTTAGGCAGTTTCTCGGCATTGATGCGTCGTTGTGGTGGAAATCGACCTGGCAGATGGGCGTAGTTATACAGCGCAATGCGGTCAGGATTTAGTTCGACCAGGCTCTCGAGTGTGTTGGAGAAACTGTTAACCGTCTGCAACGGCAGGCCATAAATCAGATCGACATTAATCGATTTGTAGTCGGCCTGGCGAGCTGCATTGATGATCGATTGCGTCAATTCGACACTCTGGATGCGATTAACCGCTTTTTGTACATCGGCATCAAAATCCTGTACGCCCAGGCTCAATCGATTAAACCCCACATCGCGCAACAATCTAATCGTATGGATGCCCGCTGTTCGTGGATCGATTTCAATCGAATATTCACCGCTGTCGTCATCGAGCAGTTTGAAATGGCGGCCAATTTTCAGCATGAGTGCCTGTATTTGATCGTCGTCCAGAAAAGTCGGTGTGCCACCGCCCCAATGCAGTTGTTGAACGATTCGATCGCTGTCGAATAGCTGGCTCTGCAACTCGATCTCTAGATACAAGTCCTCCAGGTAATCAACCGCTTTCTGTTTGTTCTTGGTGATGACTTTATTACAGGCGCAGTAGTAGCAAATGGTGTTGCAGAAGGGTATATGGAAATACAACGACAAAGGACGCGGGATCGGTTCCTCGTTGCTGTCGCGAGACCAGCTACGATAATCAGCGGCGCTAATTTGATCCGAAAACTGGGTCGCCGGTGGGTAAGACGTATAACGCGGGCCGGGTCTGTCGTAGCGCTTTATCAGTTCAGTGTTGAAAATAACCTGACTGTTCATCGTAAACCATTTGAATTGAATTTAGCGACTACTTTAATTTATCCAACCTGTAACAGTTTGATGTAGATCAATGAGCGTTGAGTTTTTTGATGGACTACATCAAGTATCTGCCTCGAAGTCTGAATTCAGTATTTCCCTTAAGGGCTGCAAGTACCGTTCATAAGCCCGCCATCGACCGATCGACGATTGATATAGCGGCTGACGAACCTGCCATAAACTCGCCGTGGAAACCGGTCGTTGCTGTTGATGAAAATTTAAAACTTCGGGTTGCCAGTCAAGCCCGCAATGGTCTAGCAGACGTCGGCTTTCGCTCTCGGGATTCTGTAATAGCGTTTCATATTTAATATCAATGATGCGGCGGGGTGAAACTTGATGCCAATGTCGCATGAGCCGTTGATACCCCAAGTAGGCGTGTCCAAGACTTTCAAGGTTATTGGTAAAAGCCAGGCCACTTTCGAAGTTTTGCTGATAGCAAGACCAACAGGTGTCCATCGCATCGCGTTGGCAGTGAATTATTTTAGCGTTCGGGAATAGAAGAAATATGACGCCAAGTCTAAAATAATTACCGGGCATTTTGTCGCTGATGTACTGCGATTGCGGGTTGAGAGCCTGTAGTTGTTGCAGATATCGATCAGACAGGATAGTAACTTCACTTTGTTTGAGTATGGCAATTCTCTGCGCATGGCTCGATGCTGTGTTTTCGTCATCCGGCTTTAGATCCGCTGCCAGTTTCAACATTAACTGCAGTTCACCGCCGCCATGAACCGACGGGTGTAAGGAAATTATCTGCTCCACCAGGGTAGTGCCTGAACGCGGCATACCGACAATAAAGATGGGTAGGTTAGCCTGATTGCCCCAGCCTTGACGTTGATCAAAAAATTCGCTATCGAATATTTTGATGATATTGTCTATTTGCACATCGTGTTGTTGTTTATCAAAGGGTTGCTGAGCCGTTTTGATGCGATTACCCACTTGATAGTATTTGAAAGCATTGTCGAAATCACTTCTCTGCTCGTGAAATCGGCCTAGTGAAAAACCCAGTGTAATCAGCTCTGGATTATTCGTATCAGCAGATTGAAGTCGACCAAAAGTCGTTTTTAACAATCTGAGTTGTTCATCGGTCGGTGTGAATCCCTTATCCAGTGATAATCGATACCAGGGATCGTAATAGTCGGGGTTTAACGCAATTGCTGTTTTAAAATGCCCACCGGCCTGTTCGAAAGCCCCCATAGTCTGTTCATAAACTCCCAGCCAGAAGTGAATTTCCGCATTATTTTTGTCCAGTTTAAGTGCATGGACTAAAATGGCTCGTGCTGCGATCGATTGCAATGAGATCAATGACCGCGCCAGTTTGAGCAAAAGCGCGATGTTATCCGGTTGTCGTCGTAGCAGTATCTGGTAATGCGAAATCGCCAGTTCGGCTTCACCCAGTGAAATTAGCGTATCGGCCAGGTTAATTCGGCAGTCGTCAAACTGGTTGTTTTGCTCCAGAGCCAACTGGTATTGATCAGCAGCTTCGCGGAAACGTTCCTGTGCACTGAAAACATTGCCCAATTCGTTGCGGACAGTAATATCATTCGGGGTTAAGTTCAGGGCGGCAGCATAATAATTTGCGGCTTTGGCATAGTTTTGTTTTTCTTGACTGATACTGCCTAATATCACCAGAGGGTCGATCAAATCAGGATTCAGCTCTAGCGCTTTGTTGGCATATGTCTCCGCGGCTTCATAATTACCCTGTAAACGAAAAATTTCTGCCTGATTCGAATTTATGACAGGATTGTCGGCGTTTATCTTAAGTGCTCGGCGCATAAAATGCAGGGCCGCTTTGGTCTTACCGGATTGCTGCAACAATACCGCCAGAAACTGAAGCGCGTCGGTATGGTTTGGTACAACCCCTAAAATACTTCGATATTTTCGTTCGGCCGCGTTGAGGTTGCCGCTTTGTTGCTGCGCTACGGCTTTTTGTAATGTTTGCCGGAGGCTTTCTGGGTTGGCCTGCGATTTAGGCATGGACTGGATACTCATCGCACTATCGAAGTTTGTTCATAATAGCATTAAAAGGCCGCCCGGGAGGGCGGCTTAAAGGGCTTATAATTTAAATGGCCAGCTTAGAAGACGTATTGTGCGCCAAACTGTACACGGGCTGCATCGCCGTCCACGCCGTTAACAAGTTCCCGATTTGCCTGGCTTACTTCCACACCAAAGTTAACGTTGTTATATGGGCTCCAACGATAGTTGGCGTGGAAGGTGTCTATTGTTTCTGTGCTGGTAGCGTCGAGAAAATCGTTATCGAATGTGACATTGCCCAGAGCAATTGTGGTTTTGGCTTTGCTCGGGCCACCCCAATCGAAGTTCAAAGCAGCTACTACTGCTGTATGGTCGATGAGCTCAATATTTCCACCACTCACTACTGCCGCCGGATTCACAAATCCATAGTAAGTATAGCGGTTAGCATTAGAGTTGGCTTTGACAGAGAAAGACCCACTGCCAAAATTGACATTTATCCCGGCAGTCAAACCAAAATTGCTTTCTGTTTCACCATCGGCGGCACCGCCATCTACTTCGAATTGTTGTAACAGCCCGGCAACTTGCCAGGAGACATCGCCTGCCGATGCGTATCGCACGATGATATCGGGTATGGTATCTCGCGCAACATTTTTGGTTTCGGTTATTGTTCCACCTGGATTTTCAGCATCGGCGTCTACAGTTCGCGTTACAGAGTCAGACACGCGGTTTTCAGGATTTTCCAAAGCAATATCAAGGCCGTCACCCGAGCTCCAACGAATCATTGATTGGCGAATAAAAGTAGCGCCTGCTGGACCAGCAAAATCGACCGTAGATGGGTAAAGTACCCAGTTGGCGTCCATAAAAGTTGACCAGGTTTGACCAATTAATACATTACCCACTTTGCCGTAGAGATGACGCATCCTGAAGTGGCGTGAGTTAG
>CAZYYM010000015.1:0-18048 GCA_964651385.1 uncultured Gammaproteobacteria bacterium
CCGCCATAGTCAAGCCGCTGATCGTGGTTGGCGCTGGAATGCATTAATCCAGCCATTGGTGCATAAACGCGGGATCCAGCCGGCATAAAGATATCGATACCCAAGTGCTGACTTCGTGTATGGCCGCCATAATCGACAAATGCTGGATCGTCATAGAGCAGCCGGTACTCACCATAGGAACCGATACCCGCAGCGCAGGAGGTATCTTCCAGAGCGCGATTGATGGTGATACTCAAAATCGACGTATTCCGAGAATTTTTCGGATCGACGAAATAAGGACTGGCGACGCCGAGGTCGATTATTAACAATGGGTCATTTTTAAAGTCCAGATCGACAACGGCATGAAAGTTTTGCTGCTGCGTCGATAGCCAGTGAACAACGCATTCGTAGTGGGGAACAGGTGTCAGTCCGCAAGCCTGCCTGAATAGATAGAAAGCGAAATCGGAAGGTATGCATCGAAGCTTCTTCAGCAATGTCCAGGCCGGCTGTTCGCTGATGCCTAGATATTCATTGTCCGGTTCAAGCGATCGCTGGTAGGCGCAGATGCATACGCTCAGGCACAGCCGCATGCAAATTAAATCAAATAAAACCCGGATTTCCAGCTCGGTTAGTGTGAGTTGATCATTGTACCCTTTGACAATAGAGACGGCAGTATCCAGTGGATGATCTTTACCCAACATCGCGTAGGCTGCTGCGATTGCCGGTTCGGCCACGGTCCAGGAATAAACCATGTCACCAAAGTCGATAATGCTGCTAATGTGCTGATCCCATGGCGAGTCACCGCCTACCAGAACATTATTATCGTTGGCATCATTATGAATGGCGCTACGTCTGAGCGATTTGTCGAGCGGTAATACCCGTTGCAGAAACTGGTTTTCAAAATATTCGACCAAGTTGCGTTGTCGAGTCGATGACAGCATTGGTTTGAATCGAACCAATACTTCGTGTGTTTCGTGGATCTTCCATAGCAGGGGTCTGTTGAGCGCAGAGTGCTTGAAATCCTGGAGCGATTTGTCGAGTCGCGCGAGTGTACTGCCCAGGTCGTAAAGTAATTCGGGAAAATGCGGATTAACTTTGGAAAGCAATCGTCCCTCAACAAAAGGCAGCATACGGCAAAGATGCGAATGACCATTCGAATCGCAGACGGTTTCTATGGTATTACCGTTGACCGACTCAAGCGGCAGGGTCTGATGTCTGAAAACAGAGTCTTTAAGGAGGCGCTGAAATACCTTATGCTGGCATTCCAGTATTGCCAGAGATTCGTTTTTATTGGCAATTTTAAAAACGTACTTATCGGTACCGGTATTAACCAGAAAATTTAAATCGCGTTCGCCGGCCAGTATTGTCAGTTGACCTTCAAGCTTGTAAAGCCGGGTAATGGATTGTTCAGCCTGGGTCGCGGTAAAGCGTGGTAATTCACAATTGACGGACATAATTACAGACGCGGTTGAAAACCCCTATATTACTAGAGAAAGCACTCGAGCTTTAGCCCATGTTACAGATTTTGTGCCTCACTATAGCAGGTCTGAGGGGCACAGTAGTCGATGGCAATGACGCACCGCGCTATTCATGCGTCGCGTTTATCAAGCATGATGTTCCAATTATTTCTATAATTAATGGTTGATATAATGGGAGTAGTCTATGGCCTTTCGCCTTGGTATAGATACGGGTGGTACCTTCACCGACGCGGTGCTGGTTAATGACGATAAGCAGATAATTGCTGCCGAGAAAAGCCTGACGACACGTTATGACCTGAGCGATGGCATTGGCGATGTTGTTGGTAAATTACCCGCTGAAATGCTGGCGGAAATCAGCATGGTGTCTTTGTCGACTACGTTGACTACCAATTCTGTGGTTGAAGATCTGGGTGCGCCGGTTGTTGTTTTGTTACCCGGCTATAACGAAGCTCAGGTGAAGCAAAGCGGGTTACTCGAAATTTTGCCTGCGCAACTGGTCGTCCTTCTCGAAGGGGGCTTCGATGCGGTCGGCAAAGAGCATCAAGCGCTTGACGAAACCTCCGCTCGCAATTCGATTCTTAAACTAAAGGATCAGGCGTCGGCATTTGCCATCTCGAGCATGTTTGGCACCCGTAATGCCAGTCATGAAAACCGGCTCAAGGCGATGGTCACTGAGTTAACCGGTATGCCGGTCATCTGTGGTTACGAACTCGCCTCCAGCCTCGGTGCGCCGAGACGGGCACTCACTGCTGCATTAAATGCGCGCATGGTTCCACCGATTAAGGAGCTTATTGCGTCGGTGAGTAGCATACTTCAACGGCATCAAATCGAGGCGCCGTTAATGATTGTCAAGGGCGATGGCTCTCTCGCCAGTCTCGATAACGCCATCGAAAAGCCCATTGGTACTGTTTTGTCAGGTCCGGCTGCCAGTGTCATCGGCGCCTGTCAGCTCAGTGGGCTGCAAAATGCTATTGTCGCTGATATGGGGGGCACCACAACCGATATTGCTGTAGTCAGCAACGGTCAGCCCGAGTTATGTGCGGACGGCGCGACAATAGGCGACTGGCAACCGATGGTCGAAGCGGTTCGGGTCAGTTCAGTGGGACTCGGCGGTGATAGTGAAGTGCGATTTGGTGGACACAAGGGATTGCTGGTAGGCCCACGTCGGGTGGTGCCCACTTGTTTGCTCGGGCATTTACACCCCGAAATTATACCCAAACTCGAAGCGCAATTATCCGGCATAGTCAGTGCGCGCAGTAACCGCTTTGTCATGCGTCTGGAGAACAATTCCGCTTTATTGCAGCAACTTAATGCGACGGAGCGTGCCGCCTGGGATTCGTTGGCCGATGGTCCTGTTGAACTGGATGCCATTGTTTTGGAGAATCGCGGATTTGCCCGCGCGCTAGCCAAACTCAAACGCCTGGGGCTTGCCATATATAGCGGTTTTACGCCCTCGGACGCGGTCCATGTGCTGGGTATCAATTCGCACTGGAATAAACGCGCGGCTGAATTATCGGCGAACATCTGGATGCGCCAGATGCGATTTCTTTATGGTTTCGGTAAATGGCAAGCCGATGATATCGAGTTTGCCAGCCGCCAGGTTTATGATCTGGTGATTTCGACAATCCGTCGACTATTGGTCGAAGTCGGATTAAATGAATCCGAATTCAGCGCAGGCAGTTCCAAAACCGAACAAATGGTCGAGCTCATCACCAGAATGGTAATGCAGGGTGATAAGGGAGGCGACCGCATTCCGCTATTTAATCTTGAATTCGCCGGTGCCTATCCCATCGTCGCCGTCGGCGCACCTGCCGGGAGTTATTATAAAGACGTTGCCGATTCAATGCGTATCGGACTGCATTTACCCGAGCACGCCGATGTCGCCAACGCCTTCGGCGCAGTCATGGGCAGCATCGTGCAGCGTGCACAAATGACCGTGACGCAACCTCAACATGGGATTTTCTGTTTATTCAGTCATAACGAACCGAAACAGTTCGACAGCCTGGAGGCGGCCCGAAAATACGCCGAGAGACTAGTAGTGGGCGAAGCGGAACAAAAAGCGCTTAGCGCTGGTGCGAAACGACCACAGGTCACCTTGAGTTATGACGATATTCACATCAAAGACGATATAGATGGGGAACTGTTTCTGGAGTCGACGATTATCGCTACGGCCATTGGACCTGCCTGCGACTGGCATAGCGCATGAAAGCTGAAGATATAGAAGAAGTATTGGCGCCTTACGGCTTGAAATTGCGCGGCATTGTTACCCTAATTGATGATGAAATTCGAAATTATGGATTCGCCGAACAAGCTTCTGTTGCTCTGGTTGGCAATATCGGCTCGTCTTTCTGGTCGACGTTTATACAATCAAAGGAATACGCCGATGGTGAAATCGACCCGCTTGACCGCTGGAGCCGTCGGGTCGCGAATGAAATTGCGGGTGGGTTAAACGCGGAACCCGTTTTTCCTTTTCAAGGCCCCCCTTATTTACCATTTCAGCAATGGGCGAAACGTGCCGAGCTATTGCAACAATCACCTATTGGACTGATGATGCATCCGCACTATGGTCTTTGGCACGCTTATCGGTTTGCTTTAGTGATAGCTGGAGAATCTAAGGCTATTCAAACACAACAGGATTCGCCCTGCCTGAGTTGCATTGACCAACCTTGCTTGAACACCTGTCCGGTAAAGGCCTTTACGACAGAAGGATACGATGTCGATAGCTGTACAGAATATTTAAGGCAAACGCCTTCGGCTGACTGTTTTCAACACGGCTGTATGGCGAGATTTGAGTGTCCGGCCGGTAGGGAATATCGTTATAGGAATGAGCAGAGTCGGTTTCATTTACGGGCGTTTATTGGTGCCCGGCTGGATAACATGAGTCCATAGCAAGGGAACTCGTAGAGTGTGTTTGACGCACCAATTGAAATGATGCGTAGAATGCTCCCAGGGTGGCTAACCGTTTTTAGCCAATGCCTTCAAATCCGTGCCCGGATCGGCAATAATTTCAGGCGAAGGGTTAATCCCCGCGTTAATAATCTTCCGCCCAAATGCATAAGCCTTCGGATCGTTCATCGCGTCGACAGCCATTAGCGTGTCGTCGCGGTAGTACCAGATCGATTGTCCATTCTCATTCGCACCGGGTCGCAGCACGGTTTTATCGAATCCAGTATTCAATCCGGCAATTTGTAGTTTGCAGCCATATTGATCCGACCAGAACCAGGGCAGGGCATCGTAGCGGACATCTTCGCCGGCCAAGACCCGTGCAATCAAATCGCCCTGGTCAGCAGCGTTTTGCACGGACTCCAGTCGAATACGTGAACCGTCTCGTATGAAGCTGCAGCAGTCACCAGCCGCGTATATATCCGGGTCCGAAGTCTGGCAGGTTTCACTCACGGCGATGCCGTTGTCGCATACGAGACCGGCTGCTTCAGCGAGTTCGCTATTCGGGCTGCCGCCGATGCCGACCAGTACCAGGTCAGCTTTGATGACTTCTCCGCCTTCCAGTTGGGCGCCGCTTACCCTGCCATCGCTTTCAATTAGTCGGGTCATGCTAGCCGATTCGCGTAAATCTACCGCCTGATCCGTATGTAATTTACGAAAATAAGCCGAAGTTTGTTCCGCGGCGACGCGTTGTAAAATTCGCTCGGCCATTTCTAGCAGGACTACTTCGAGCCCGAGCAATCGAGCCACTGCGGCGGCTTCGAGGCCGATGTATCCACCGCCTATGATCAAAAGTCGGCAACCGGCCTGAAATTGGGGCTTGATACGGTCGATATCGGCCATGTTTCTCAGCGTAAAAACGCCGGGTAGATTGCCGCCGACAGCGTTGGGCAGTTTGCGAGCCCGCGAGCCTGTGCCAAGCACGAGCTTGCTATAGGGGATGGTTTCGGTGTCTTTGGTTGTGATCTGCCGGCTTTTCGGGTTGATGGATTCAACCGGAGTATTATATTTGGTGATAACACCCTGGTCGGCATACCATTGTTCAGGACGAATAAACAGGCGTTCCCGGTCCAGTTCGCCGAGTAGGTATTTCTTTGAAAGCGGTGGACGCTGGTAGGGTGGTAAAGCTTCATCGCCAATCAGCAGTATGGGTGTTTCGCCCCCCAGGGCAACATGGCGAGAAATAAAAGAAGCCGCTGCCTGACCGGCACCGATAATGACGATAGGGTCGCTCACAATAGTTGCTCCTTCATTGGGAATGGATAGCTACTCGGGTTCGGGTACCCGCAGAATCAGTCCATCAAGTTCGGGGGAGGCAATTATCTGGCAACTCAGACGACTATTGTCTTCGCGTTCCACATCGGTCATTTCCAGCATGGTATCTTCGATATCATCCACTTCACCGGTTTTCGCCAACCAGGCATTGTCGACAAATACATGGCAGGTCGCGCAGGATAAACAACCACCGCATTCGCCTTCGATATGTGGGACGTTGTTTGCCGTGGCGGCTTCCATTAAATTCAGACCATTCTTAACGTCAACGGTAATCTTATTGCCGTCTTCGGTTATCCAGGTAATGTTTGCCATAAAGCGTTACAACCATTTATTGATTTTGAAAATCGCGTAATGTAACGGTTTTTAAGGTGATTGTCTTTAGTTTTCAGTGTGTCGCTATGCTGGTTTGGGGTGGGTCATCGTTGCGCGACCCACCCCAAACCAGCTTGGCAACTAAGACTCACTTTTAGCGGCAGATTGCTGAATTAGCGCCCACAGGGATTCAACGTGCTCACGCTTAGTCGCCTCAACTCCGATCGAAACCCTGACCATCCACCTGCCATCGAGTTGCGAAGCTGACATAAACGCTTGCCCCGATTGATTAATGCGATTCACCCACCCCAGCGTATGCGTGTCAAGAGCCTCACCTTCGAGGCCGGGCGGTTGATGACGGATACAGACTGTCTGTAAATTCACAGGCGCTAGCACTCGCCAGTGCTCGGTGTTTTGTACCTGCACGGACAACCATTTTGCATTGTCGATATCGAGACGCAGGCGTTCGCGAATCGCGGCCGGTCCGTCCAGACTTAAGTGAAACCAGAGTTTCAGTGCGCGGAACCGGCGGCCTAGCGGGATGCCCCAGTCTCGATATTGTATGACTTCGCTGTCTACGCCCGATTGCAGGTAGCTCGGGTTTGTCGACATGACGCGGATTAATAATTCGACGTTTTTAACGTAAAACAGTGAGCAATCGAGGATCGTACCCATCCACTTGTGCGGGTTCCAGCTAATAGAATCAGCATTTTCGACACCTTGCCAGAGCGAACGGCATTGCGGCAATAACATCGCACTGCCGGCCATCGCGGCGTCGATATGTAGCCAGATACCGTAGCGATTCGCCAGTTCGGCGATATCAGCTACCGGGTCGATTGCGGTGACGCCGGTAGAACCCACAGAAGCGACAATCGCGGTGGGTCGAAAACCCTTCTCCCGATCCAGCTCGATGGCTGTTTGAAGCGCCGCTACTGACATGGCGCGCGAAATCGGGTCGACATCAATGAGTCGTAAATTATCCTCTCCAAATCCAGCCAGTAAGGCCGCCTTGCCCACCGAGGAATGCGCCTCGGCGGTGCTGTAGACAATGAGCGGCGTGGCTTCAGCCTGCAGGCCACCCCGGTTCTGTGAAAAATCACTGGCCTGTTCGCGGGCGATGAGTAATGCGGTTAAGCAGGCGGTTGAAGCGGTATCCTGAATACAACCCTGCCATTGTCTGGAAAGGCCGGTGAGTTGACGCAGCCAGTCACAGACGACTGTTTCCAGTTCAGTCGCGGCCGGACAGCTTTCCCAGGAAATACCCAGTGTGCCCAGTCCGGAACTGGCGATATCGCCAAGCACCGAGGCCAAAGCGGCATTTGAAGGAAACCAGCCATAGTTCATCGGGTGTTGAACCTGAGTGATACCGGGTATGACAACTGTATTTAGATCATTGAGCATTTCGTCAATGCCGACAGGGTTTTCCGGTGCGGTTACGGGTAGTTGCCTGCGTACATCACCCGGATTCACCTGTGCCCGCACCGGCATGGTTTCAATCTGTTGGCGGTAATCGGCAATCCAGTCGATCAACTGGTGTCCGGCTTTGCGGAATTCTTCGGGAGTCATGTTTCTGCCATTAATTTTTTCCACAATTGTACCAGTCGTGATAAATTTCGAGTAATTGCAGAAGCGCAGTTCAGAATTAATAACGGTACCCCCGATTCAAACGTATCGGGATGATGGATTTTTTGGGTTCGATAGATTAAATTGCTACGACACCGGGTAAAAGCAGGCTATTTCTACCGAGTTTAGTTTTTCGAGCGCGGGTTCATGTATGGTGCATTTATCTTTCGCATACTGGCAACGCGGTGCAAATGCACAACCGGGTGGTGGTGCCAGCGGCGATGGTGGTTCTCCAGTCAGACGAATACGCTCCTTTCGCCGCTTTGGGTCGGCAATGGGAGTGGCCGAAAATAGAGCCTGAGTATAAGGATGCCTGGGACTTGTGAAAATCTCTTCAGAAGGGCCGGCTTCGACCGGTTTACCGAAATACATGACGATTATATCCTTAGCGATTCGACGCACCACCGACAGGTCATGCGAGATAAATATGTAGGCAAGACCGAATTCGTCCTGCAGGTCAGAGAGTAAATTCAGTATCTGCGCCTGAATCGAAAGATCGAGCGCAGAGACGGGCTCATCCAGTATCAATATTTTCGGGCGTAGCATTAACGCACGCGCCACCGCGATACGTTGTCTTTGCCCACCAGAGAACATGTGCGGATAGCGGTCGGCATGTTCGGGACGCAGGCCTACTTTAGTAATCATTTCTTCGGCCGCAGCACGTCTTTGTGACGCATTGAGATCAGTATTCAGTAACAGCGGTTCTTCGAGCATGGTCGCGACAGTTTTACGCGGATTGAGCGAGCCATAGGGGTTCTGGAATACGATCTGTACATGTTTTCGCAGCAGGGTTGGCGCCTTGCCATCAATCAGCTTAATTCGATTGCCTTCAATTTCGAGCGTACCACTGGTAGGCGGCTCGATCATGGTGATAACGCGCGCCAGGGTCGATTTGCCGCAGCCACTTTCGCCAACGATGGCCAGGGTTTCGCCGGCGCGCAGGTCGAAAGAAGCGCCGTTGAGAGCTTTTACTGTGGCGCTGGCTCCAAACATGCTGTGTTTGGTTTCGTAATAGCGTGTCAGGTTACGCGCCCGCAGGATGATTTCGCCATTTAATGCGTCTTCACTCACGAGCTAGTCTCCGCGCCTGTCTGATAGGTTCTTGGGTGATGGCAAAGCGTCAGGGTCGGGTCTCCTTCGAACACTACAGGACTGGTGCTTCGACAGAGATCGTCTGCGAATTCGCAGCGCGGGTTAAAAAGACAACCCTGTGGTCTATCGAACTGGCCCGGTACTACACCCGGTATGGTTGGCAGGCGTGTTTGCCTGCCGGCTCTATCCGGTAGTGCGGACAGCAGGGCCGAAGTATAAGGATGGCGCGGTGTATCGAACAGGTCGATAACCGGCTGCATCTCAACTTGTCGCCCAGCGTATTGCACCGCCACGCGATGCGCTGTTTCTGCGACTACGCCCATATCGTGAGTGATCAAAACCAGACCCATGTCGTGGTCCGATTGTAGTTCAAGCAAGAGATCGAGAATTTGCGCCTGGATTGTAACGTCGAGCGCTGTGGTCGGTTCGTCGGCGATCAACAGGCGTGGCGAACAGCCTATGGCCATCGCGATCATCACGCGTTGGCTCATGCCGCCAGACATTTGATGCGGATAATCGTCATAGCGTTTTTTGGGATCGGGGATGCCGACCTGAGCGAGTAAGTCGAGTACCTTTTCCTTGCGTTCTTTTCGCGCACCACCGAGGTGGGTACGAATCATTTCATCGATTTGCGCACCGACGGTAAAACAGGGGTTGAGGCTACTCATCGGTTCCTGAAATATCATCGACATCGCACCGCCGTTCAATTCGCGGCGCTGTTTTGACGGCAGCGAATCCAGATCGATTCCGTCAAAACTAAGCGAATCCGCCGTTATTTCGGCGGTCCATGGCAACAGGCCCATGACCGCCAGCATCGATACCGATTTGCCACAACCAGACTCGCCGACAACGGCCACCACTTCACCGCGTGCGACATCGAGCGAAACATTCTCCACCGCGGTGAACATACCGCTGCCGGTTTTGAAGCGTACTGTTAAATTTTTAATCGATAATAATGGCATTACGAACGCTTCATCTTAGGGTCCAGTGCATCGCGCAAACCATCACCCATTAAATTGATCGACAGCACTGTGAGAAGAATCGCGAGCCCGGGGAAAGTCACCACCCACCAGGCGCGCAGGATAAATTCGCGCGCCTCGGCCAGCATCGCACCCCATTCGGGCGTTGGTGGCTGCGCACCCATACCCAGAAAGCCAAGCGCTGCGGCGTCAAGAATTGCGGTAGAAAAAGACAGCGTCGCCTGAACAATCAGCGGCGCCATACAATTCGGTAAAATAGTATTGATCATCAGGCGCAAGTGACTGGCGCCCGCGAGTCGACTGGCGATGACATATTCCTTATTTTTTTCACTCATGACGCTCGAGCGTGTCAGGCGCACGAAATGCGGCAGTAAAACGATCGCAATCGCAATCATTGCGTTAATTAGCGCAGGGCCGAGAATTGCCACCAGCCCAAGCGCCAGCAACAAACTCGGGAACGCGAGGATAACATCCATGATGCGCATAATCACTGTTTCGACCCGCGCACGAAAATAACCCGCGAGCAATCCCAGCATGATGCCTGCGCTCATCGATAAGGTCACCACCATGGCGCCAATAAATAACGAGAAACGTGCGCCGTGAACAATTCGCGAAAACAGATCGCGGCCGACAGCATCGGAGCCAAGAATGTAATCCCAGCTCCCACCCTCTTGCCAGACAGGCGGTTGCAGCAAAGCGTGGCGATTCTGTTCGGTTGGATCGTAAGGTGCAATGACGTCAGCGCCCAGTGCTAACAGGAGTACCAGCACGAGAAAATACAGTCCCGCGACGGCGCCCGGATTTTCACGAAAATAACTCCAGAATTCGTACAGGCTGTGCTTAAGAGTACCTACTGCAGGCAGAGAAGATTGGGATGTCGCCATGTATTAACGCTCGTGCCGAATACTTGGATTGACCAGCCCGTAGGTGAGGTCAACGATTAAATTAACGATCATTACGATCGAGGCTATCAACAACAGGCCACCCTGAACGGCCGGATAGTCGCGCCGGAAAATCGAATCGATCATCCACTTGCCGATACCAGGCCAGGCGAATATAGTTTCGGTTAGAATCGCACCAGCAAGCAGTACACCAACCTGCAAGCCGATCACAGTAATAACGGTAATTAGCGCATTACGCAATGCGTGTACGCCGACCACACGCATCGGTGACAGGCCTTTCGCCCTCGCGGTACGCACATAGTCTTCACTGAGTACTTCAAGCATCGACGAGCGAGTCTGCCGCGCTATAACTGCGAGCGGTATGGTGCCAAGCACGACAGAAGGCAATATCAAATGCATCACTGCAGACTTAAAAGCGCCAGCCTGATCGGCGAGCAGTGAGTCTATTAACATGAAGCCGGTGACCGGTTCGAAAAAGAATAAAAATGACATGCGTCCAGAGACTGGCGTCCAGCCCAGGATTCCGGAAAAAAATATGATGAGTAAAAGCCCCCACCAGAATATCGGCATCGAATAGCCGGTGAGCGAGACACCCATGACGGTGTGATCAAATACAGAACCACGGCGTACTGCGGCAATGATACCGGCTGGTAGTCCAATCGCGACAGCGATGATGATGGCGATTACCGAGAGTTCGATGGTTGCCGGAAATCGTGCCAGAAACTCTTCCAGCACCGGTGTTTTGGTCACAATCGAAACGCCAAGGTCGCCCTGTAATAAGTCGCCGAGAAAGCCAAAATATTGCTCCCATAACGGCCGGTCAAATCCCATGATTTGCTCTAGCTCGGCACGGCGTTCCGGTGTTACGCCACGTTCGCCGGCCAACAGTAAAATAGGATCGCCTGGTAGCAGGCGGATAAATGAAAACGCCGCGATGGTGACGCCAATAAAGGTTGGCACCAGCATCGCCAGCTTATTGAGCAAAAATTTAAACATTCGGAAATGTCCGGCCCGGTTTCAATCCGTAAAAAACGGCCCCAGCAATTTATTGTGGGGCCGTTGGCGAGCAGATTTCTATTTCAGGTCTACGCCGTAAAAGACGTGTCCGCCAAAAGGATCAATCTTGAACCCGGTGACTTCCTTGCGAATTGGCTTAAACACAACCGAATGCGCAATAGTCGCCCAGGGCGCCTGCTTTTTGAACTCGATTTGAGCCTGTTCGTACAGCGCAGTGCGCTTGGCAGGGTCAGAAACCACCTTGGCTTTCTGGATCAGATCTTCAAATGGCTTGTAGCACCACTGTGCACGGTTAGAACCACCGACGCCGTCACAACCAAGCAATACCGCGAGGAAATTATCGGGATCGCCGTTATCACCAGTCCAGCCCAGCAGTACCGCGCCATCTCGATTTACATCTTTTGAACGTTTAAGGTATTCCCCCCATTCGTAGGATACGATCTCCACTTCGACGCCGACCTTACCGAAATCAGCCTGAATTAACTCGGCCATACGACGCGCGTTGGGATTGTATGGACGCTGTACCGGCATGGCCCATACTTTCATTTTCAACCCCTTAACGCCTTCCGCTTGCAGAGCAGCTTTCGCAGCGGCGGGATCGTAGGTATCGTCTTTAGTGGCGTTGTTATAAGACCAGATAGTCGGTGGAATCGGGTTCTTGGCTATTTTTCCAGCGCCCTGGAATACCGCATCGATTATCGCCTGCTTATTGATAGCACGGTTTAATGCTTTACGGACTTTGACGTTATCAAACGGCGCAACTTTGGTGTTGTATGCCAGGTAACCGACATTCAAGCCTTCCTGGCTCAACAGGTTAATTGCCGGATCCTTCTTCATGGCAGCAATATCAGCCGGATTGGGGTAAGGCATGACATGGCACTCACCGGCTTTTAACTTCTGATAGCGAACCGAGGCATCCGGGGTAATGGCGAAAACCAGATCATCGATAGCCGCCTTGCCGCGGAAGTAATCCGGATGGGCTTTATAGCGGATGAAAGCATCTTTCTGATAGGCAACCATTTGAAATGGGCCGGTACCGACGGGATTTTGGTCGAACTTGTCGAGCGTGCCTGCTGCTGCCATTTTATCGGCGTATTCCGCTGAATGGATCGATGCGAAGTCCATCGCCAGGTTTGCGATCATCGGGGCCTCAGGACGATTGAGGACAAATTTGACTGTGTGGTTGTCAACCTTCATTACCTGCTTGAGCAAATCAGGCATCGACATGCCGTTAAAGTACTCATAGTTACCGCCTGAAACCATATGATAGGGGTGTGCTTTCGAAAACTGACGGTTAAAAGAAAACAGCACATCGTCAGCATTAAAATCACGACTGGGTGTGAAGTCTTTAGTGGTATGGAACTTGACCCCTTTTCGTAAATTGAAGGTATATTCCAGACCATCGTCAGAAACTGTCCAGCTTTCAGCCAGTCCGGGAATTATTTTGGTAGTGCCGGTTTCGAATTCAACCAGTTTGTTAAATATCTGGCGAGACGAAGCGTCGAAGGTCGTACCAGCAGTATAAAGAGCGGGGGTAAATCCTTCCGGCGAACCTTCTGAGCAAAAAACGAGGGTTTTTGCGTGCACGCTGCTTGCCAGCAGCACAGTGGCTGCCGCCACCATTATTCTAGTTTTCATAATCTATCTCCTATTTGGCTAATTGCCTGAGTTATCGTTATATCTGTACTATTGCGGAACTATCGACATCGCGCTTATCTTTAATTGATTATCCTGTTTTGGACTTAATGAAACGACCGTTAGTCTGCGCATACTATACGCCTACTTTAAAAAATTATAAAATTCAAATTTTAACGCGCAGAATTTAATAAATTTCGACAGAAGGCAGCAACCAGTCTGCCAGTTCCGGGGATTTTTGGGCTATCTGTTTGCGAATCTGGTAATTTAACTGTGGTGTCGAAACCAGCAATTGCCGGTAGTCGCCAGCATCAATTTTAATAAAACCGCAATCGGTGATGGCAGAAAAATCAACCGTTTTACTATTTCGGTAGGCGCTCCAACCGAACTCGTCACCTATTTCGCAGGAATTGCCATCGCTTGAACCTTCGCCCGTGGTCAGCAGGTACAGGTGAGATTCAAGTAAGGTTATGCTTTCACTTGCCGATAGCGACTGCCACTCGGCTATGCGAGATATTTTGTCTATCACGCTTGAGGTAAGTTGTGCATATTGAGGCAGGGATTTGATGCAGGAACGCATACGCCAGCGCAATTCCAGGGTATCACGCAGGCCGTTGTATTCGATAAAATTGTGAAAATTGGTTTTATCGAATACGCAAACGGTGACCGGAGTACGGGCAACTACACTGACACTGTTGGCGCCAGACAGGTCGGATCTGCTCATGTCGCCAATCACATCACCCGCCTGCAACATAGCTATAATTTCCAGCCCTCCACCTTCGTTGCGTACGACCTCACAATATCCGGTTAAAATCAATGAGACATGTTCGTGCTTCCCGGCCCCCTGCATGACGATTACGTCTTCGGTGTTATAGCGATATATTTCGTGCTCGGTTAAGAGACTGCTTAACCAGCGTATCGGGAATTCGTGCCCCAGCCACTGATTCAGGTATTGATTGATCTGCGAAATGTATATGGTATCGTCGCCTTCAAACAGGGTATAGCGCTTACCGGAACTCGCCAGCGTAAATCGAGTGTTCAATACTTCAGGCAACCTTTCGACGTGCACAAAAACCACCCGTTCAGATTTTGACTCGAGTGCATCGAAAGGATCACCGTGAATTTCGCCGGCGCCACCATCTGCAATCAGGATATGAAATTTCTGTGTATAGAGTCTGTCCAGATTGGCGACGGTGGAATTTCGAACAATACCGACTTCGTTCATTTCGTGCACTGCTTTCATGTTCTGGTTGTCGCCGACGATGCATACATCACGATATTGGCCGCGGTGAATCGTCGAAAAGGTTGCCCCTATAGTTGGAATGCTGTGTACGGTGGCATGAAACTCGATATTGAGTCCGTAATAATTGATGCGCTCCCCTGCCTTAATTTCATAGAAGGTAAAATGTTCTTCAATAACCGATTTCGACCATCCCAGACCGCAGCTCAATTTCTCCATGGCCATATTGTAGATTTCGCGTGTGGTAATAATTTCTATGCAATGCGGCATGCCCATCAACGGGAACAGGGAGCAGTGGTCATCGTGCAAATGGGTTAAAAATACAGATCGAATCTGGTTATGGGCAATGCCTCGCGCATGTAAGTGCTGATCCAGAAAAGGAATCGAGTCGATCAGAATATAGTCGCCGTTATGGCACATCGCGAGTCCTGTACAGGGCTCGTCGGTAGAAAATCCGGAGGCACCGCCGAGTACTTCGAGTCCAAACTTGGCAAGGCCTCCACTGATATGATCTATAGGGACGCTATAGGGTGGTTGAATTATCTGGTCCTTATTCAGATTAACGTCGATTTCAGCGGACTGATTTGAAACCCGATAATCATCAAATCCCGTGCGCACTATGGTGAATCCTCCGGCGACCGCCCGGTTATTGTTAAACGGAATAATATTAAAGAAATCCGTAATCGGAATGACATCGCCATTTTTATCTTTCAGCGCGAGGAACTGGGAGATAGACAACCATTCGCCAGCCAGTTCAGGATCGGTCTGCCATGTTTCCAGCTCGTTCGGTGTCGGCCCGAATAACGTGAAGCGTAACAATCGCAAAGCATGGCTGATGGTGTCTGCGTCCCCAACCAGGTTTATCCTGCGATTTTCTCTGAAACCGTTAGCAAAGAATAAAAAGAAATAAAATGGGAACTCGAGGTTATTCAGTAGCGAACCATCTTTCTCACGAATATCGGTTAATACCAGGGTGTCAAAGCTACGTATGCCTTCGCGTAACAAACCTTTGAGGACTTCCGGTGGCTGGCCAAACAGGATTACGTCATTCGAGTCGATTACAATTCGGCTGCCAGGAGCGGGTATCAGGATTTGTGGGTCGTCCATTTAACTGGGCCGCCGGCTTAAATGCGAGAGAGAAACATAAAGTGTACCGTTGTGTTAAATTGGGTGGAAGATATAAAGCTGTTACATAATTTGCATTTCCTATACGAATCCAGGACACTGACTGCACACCGTGGTTATCAAACCTGCAAGCGATGCTCGAAAAGCGATTCGTAGTAAGGCAGCGCTTGTTCGGCAATGCTGCGATTTCTGTTGCTGAGATTGACTGGTTTTTCCTGATAAACTGTGAAACCGGTCGAATTCCATACAGACTCGTACCAGTATTTAGCCCAGATACCATCGCTTTGGCGCGGTCCACTGGGCCAGCTTAGCATCTTCTCATCGAAACCAATTTTTAATCTGCTACAAAGCGCACGTAACATGGCCTCGGGATTCTGTAGAAATTCGCGGCTGTCAATGACAACAGGAATTTCCCCGGTTATTTTGATGACGTAATCGAACAATTCGGCCTGTTGAACAAAGCCGATGTCCTCAAGAGTCACATCTTTGCGAACGGCGGCATAGGATGCGATGACACGTTCCGGTTCACGAATGAGAAAGCAGTTTTCCAGCGACGATAAAAATGAGCGATCGATTTCAGGCAGTAGATGCAAGGTCATGTGTTTTTGATAAAACAGCGGTTTTTGTAATGGCGAAGTACCAACGCATTGATCGACAATAGTTCGCCAGTCGCTACCCTGGTCGGCGATGACTTCTTCGGCACCCGGATGCGCGATACTGGTATTATGCAGGTAATGTCCGTACAGTGGCTCATCCCAAACGGCACAATCATCCCGGTTTTCCCAGGCGCGCATCATCGCCGTGGAGATATTGCGGGGGCCTGACCACATGGCAATAGGTTTTGTCATGCACTACATTCCTGCTCTAACAGTGACAGGTAAAGCCGTTGTAGACGTTCTACCATCGGGCCTCGTCGGCCGTCGCCCATACTCCGACCGTCGATATCACTTACTGGTGCAAGTCCGGCAAAGGTACCCGTGACGAAGGCTTCGTCGGCCCGGTAGACGTCGGTGAGGCTGAAGTTCTTCTGATAGATCGGAATATTGTTATCGCTGCAGAGGTTTATGACGACGCCACGGGTAATGCCGTCAAGGCAATAATCGCCACTGGATGTCCATACCTCATTTTTCTTAACGATGAAAAAATGTGTTGAATTGCAGGTTGCGACAAAGCCATGAGGGTCGAGCATGAGGGCCTCGTCAGCACCTGCTTTGGAGGCCTGAATGCAGGCGGTTATGCAATTAAGTTTAGAGTGGCTATTGAGTTTCGGGTCTTGTACATCGGGGTAACCGCGTCGTACGTGCACGGTAAACAGTCGAATTCCTTTGGCAGCGGTTTCCGGTATCGCCTGTTTATATTCCGGGATAATGACGATGGTCGGTGGTGTAATGGTAATGCGCGGGTCCTGGTAAGGTGTTGCCTTGATGCCGCGCGAGACCATCAGGCGAATGTGAACGCCGTTGCGCATTTTGTTTTGATCGAGGACATTATAGAGTCGATCGGTTAACTGTGCCGGAGAAACGTCCATTTCCATATCGATGGCTTTGGCGCCACCGTAGAGGCGTTCGAGGTGTTGCGTGAGAAAAGCGATTTTTCCGTTGTGAACGCGCAAACCCTCCCAGACACCATCACCGAGTACAAAACCACTATCAAATACCGATATCACAGCCCTTTCGCGTGGTAACAGCTCACCGTTAATATCGATCAGTATTGAGGCGTTGCGTGGATCATCCTGATATTCGTGGGTACCTTTCATGTGGTTTCCAGTGGGTCTGTGCATCCGAGGTCAAATTCATACCCCATGCTGCTGATGGTTAGATACGTTTTACCGTGGCGTTTCTGTTCGCTGGCGAGATTAATTAAATCAAAGAAAGCGCTGCGGCTAATTAATGCGTCAAGTCCATCGCGGCAGTGGACATAAGGTCTAGGTGCTTGTGATTGTTGATCGATAACAATTCGTAGCGGATGATTTTCATCGAGTACAACGCGATCCCCCAGATTGGTGGTAAAAACGATTGCCTGATGCTTATTTTCAATGATGATTTCTACTAAACTCGCAACAAATGGTGCATCGTCGACCCGAATTTTCAGTTTCTCCGCAGGGGTGCGCAAATAAAAATTTTCACCTTCACGGTGTAAAACACTGGCAAATAGTTTTACCAGCGCTTGCCGTCGAAAAGGCCGCTCTTCGTGATACCAGTTGCCATCGGCAGCGATGCGAATATCAATAGAGCCAAGCTGGGATGGTTGCCACTTTCTTTGTCGATCGCTTTTTCTTATGTCCTGTTCGATGTCGGCTAGTATTTGATTCAGGTCTGACATGTACTGCATGATGTTTTTGCCGGCTATGGCTGTCAAGCATTTCCGTGGAATTTTGAGCCAGCCACGACCTGTCATGAGCGTAGTTGTTACTCGGCTGTTCAGGAATCCACGAATCCACGAATCCA
>CAZYYM010000015.1:18148-26875 GCA_964651385.1 uncultured Gammaproteobacteria bacterium
GAATCCACGAATCCACGAATCCATTTTATCTAGATGTCGAATCCAAAGCATTTATTGTCGATTTGAGAAGCTTCGCCTCAAATCGAATTAGTTAAGCTAAACATTTGTTAGCCTGCCCTAAGGGGTTTTGTCCCTTCCCATAGTAATAGTCAGGCGCTAAGATTGTCGTCTCGTATTAATCGTCGGCAAAAAGCCATTTGAGAGTATCAATGTCCATAGCAGAGAAAAACCCCCAGCTTGCCGATAAGCGTAGTAAGCGTGGTCGAGGAAAGGTTAAAGGTCGTATTGTCGATATCAACGCGCTGCTCGAAGTGCAGTCACTATTGGGTGACGAATCCCGCGCTAAAGATTTACTCATTGAGCATTTACACAAAATTCAGGACGAATTCGGACACCTTTCGGCGGCTCATCTGGTCGCATTAGCCAGTGAAATGAAAATGGCTACAACCGAAGTGTATGAAGTCGCGAGCTTTTATCATCATTTCGATGTGGTTAAGGAAAACGATATTGCGCCTCCCGCCTTGACCGTCCGCGTTTGCGAATCGGTTAGCTGCGAAATGGCAGGTGCTAATGAGTTAATGATCGCACTCCAATCGACCATCGGTGATGGCGTCCGTATACAACGCGTACCTTGTGTGGGTCGATGCGATAAGGCGCCAGTCGCAGTAGTCGGTCAGAATACGATTGATCAAGCCAGCGCCGAATCAGTAAAATCCGCTGTCGATTCCGGTTCTACGCAGCAAGCTATGCCCACCGACAGTATCGATTTTGATGGTTATCAGGCGGCAGGTGGGTATGGTTTGTATACAAAACTGTTGGCTGGTGAAATCAGTGGTGATGAAATTATAGAGACCCTTGAAGGTACCGCATTGCGCGGACTTGGAGGCGCCGGATTTCCGCTAGGGCGTAAATGGCGAATTTTGCGTGATGCGCCGGCACCCCGGTTGATGGCGATAAATATCGACGAAGGTGAGCCCGGTACCTTCAAGGACCGGTTTTATATGCTCGCCGATCCACATCGGTTTCTGGAAGGATTGTTAATTGCGGCCAAAGTAATCGGCATCGATAGTTGTTACATTTACGTGCGAGATGAATATCCAACGGTCAGCGCAAACCTGCAATCGGCTGTCGAAGAACTGCATCAACGGTCGGGTTACGACCTGCCAGAAATTGAAATTCGCCGGGGTGCAGGGGCTTATATCTGCGGCGAAGAATCGGCGATGATTGAGTCGATTGAGGGCAAGCGAGGTATGCCGCGACTACGCCCGCCCTACGTAGCACAGGTCGGTTTGTTCGGTCATCCGACACTCGAACAAAACTGTGAATCGCTTTATTGGGTGCGTGATGTGATCGAAAAAGGCAGCGACTGGTTCGATTCGCAAGGGAGAAATGGCCGTAAAGGCCTGCGCAGCTTTTCGGTATCTGGCCGTGTTAACAAACCCGGTGTTCATCTTGCGCCTGCGGGTATTACTATCAGAGAACTTATCGACGAATTTTGTGGCGGCATGCTCGACGGACAGGAATTTTATGGCTATTTCCCGGGTGGCGCTTCCGGCGGCATTTTACCGGCTTCGCTGGGCGATATTCCGCTCGATTTTGATACCTTGCAGGAATACGGCTGTTTCATCGGCTCTGCCGCGGTGATCGTGTTGTCCGACAAAGACAGCGCCAAACAGGCCGCCCTCAATTCGATGAAATTCTTCGCGCATGAATCCTGCGGCCAATGTACGCCCTGCCGCGTCGGCACCGAGAAGGCCGTTAGCATTATGGAATCCGGAAATTGGAACATTGAACAGCTTAATGATTTATCGACGGTGATGATCGACGCTTCGATCTGCGGCCTCGGACAGGCCGCGCCAAATCCGGTGCTATCGGTGATCAAGTATTTTCCGCAGGAATTGGGGTTGCCCGAGGACAAGTCATGAGTGCCAATCCAGAAACGATTTTCGAAACCATCGAATTCACATTAAACGGCGAAAGTGTCGAGGCTCTGGTCGGTGAAACCATTCTCCAGGCGGCAAAGCGCACGGGCACAGATATTCCGCATCTCTGTTATACCGAAGGTCTACGCAGCGACGGTAATTGCCGTGCCTGCATGGTAGAAATCGGCGGAGAACGCGTACTGGCGCCGAGTTGTTGTCGTAATCCGACCAAAGGCATGGTGGTCAATTCAAACAACGAACGTGCACTCAAATCACAGAAAATGGTACTCGAATTACTACTGTCGGATATGCCGGAGTCGTCTTATACGCTCGACAACGAACTAACCCGGTGGGCCGACAAGCTTGGCGTTCAATCGCCGCGTTTCAAACCGCGTCATCAACCCGAAGCCGACTTATCGCACCCGGCGATTGCGGTCAACCTCGATGCCTGTATCCAGTGCACGCGTTGTCTACGCGCCTGCCGTGAAACCCAGGTCAACGATGTCATCGGTCTGGCCAATCGTGGCGCGCATGCCGAAATTGTATTCGATCTTGGTGACCCGATGGGTGAAAGCTCCTGCGTCGCCTGTGGCGAATGTGTCGCCGCCTGCCCGACTGGTGCATTATCCGATGCTACTGGTGCACATAATATCGAAGCGGATCGCAAGGTTGATTCGGTTTGTCCTTATTGCGGGGTGGGTTGCCTTTTAACCTATCACGTCAAAGACGACAAAATCCTGAGGGTCGAGGGTCGTGAAGGCCCGGCCAACATTAATCGGCTTTGCGTCAAAGGCCGTTACGGTTTCGACTATGTCGATCATGCGCAACGATTGCTCAAACCGTTAATTCGCAAGGAAGGTGTCCCGAAAGGATTAAACGAGCATTTCGATCCGAGCGATCCGTCAAAAATGTTTCGCGAGGCGAGCTGGGAAGAAGCCATGGCGCTGGCGACCGAAGGGTTGAACAAGGTCAAAGGTGAACTCGGTGGTGCGGGTCTGGCCGGTTTCGGTTCGGCCAAGGGCAGCAACGAGGAAGCCTATCTTTTTCAGAAGCTGGTGCGAGTTGGCTTCGGCACTAATAATGTTGATCACTGCACCCGTTTATGCCATGCATCGAGTGTTGCAGCATTACTCGAAGGTATCGGTTCGGGTGCGGTATCGAACCAGGTTGAAGACGTTAAACACGCCGAAGTATTTCTGGTGATCGGCTCGAACCCGACGACCAATCATCCGGTCGCGGCGACCTTTATGAAAAATGCCATCAAGCAGGGTAAAAAATTAATCTTGCTCGATCCGCGTAAAACCGATATCGCCCGCCACGCTACACACTTTTTGCAGTTTAATGCATCGACCGATGTTTCATTGCTGAATTCGATTTTGCATGTCATTATCGATGAGGATTTAACCGACAATGCCTTCATCGCCGAGCGCACGACAGACTACGAAACACTGAAAGCTAACGTAGCCGATTTCAGTCCGGAAAAAATGGCGCCGGTAACCGGTATCGATGCCGTCACAGTACGGGAAGTTGCGCGTTTGTTTGCAACTTCAAAGGCTTCGATGATTTTCTGGGGTATGGGTATTTCACAACACATTCATGGAACCGACAATTCGCGCTGCTTAATAGCATTGTCGATGATCACGGGTCAAATTGGTCGTCCTGGAACCGGTTTACACCCGCTACGTGGCCAGAACAATGTGCAGGGCGCGTCGGATGCGGGTTTGATCCCGATGATGTATCCCGATTACAAACGTGTCGATAGCCCCGAGGCTAACGCAAAATTCTCTCAGTACTGGAATGCAGAACTTGACAAAAAGGCCGGCCTGACCGTGGTTGAAATCATGCACGAAATACTCGAAGGTAATATTCGTGGCATGTATATCATGGGTGAAAACCCTGCCATGTCCGATCCGAATTTAAACCATGCGCGTGCCGCACTGGCTGCGCTCGATCATCTGGTCGTACAGGATATGTTCCTCACCGAGACAACTGCGTTTGCCGATGTAGTTTTGCCAGCGTCCGGATGGGCTGAAAAAGACGGTACCGTTTCCAATACCGACCGACGGGTACAACTCGGCAAGGCCGCCGTGCCATTACCTGGCGAAGCGCGGCAGGATTTATGGATCATTCGGGATATCGGTAAAGGCATTGGCATCGACTGGGACTACCAGCACGTTTCCGAGGTTTATGAGGAAATGCGCGGCGCGATGCCGAGTATCAGTGGTATTACCTGGCAACGATTACAGCAGCAAAGCTCGGTCACTTACCCCTGTAAAGATGCCGAAGATCCAGGGCAGGGCGTTGTATTTGTCGAAGATTTTCCTACTCAGAACAGCAAAGCCAAACTGGTTGCTGCGAAGTCTATTCCAGCCGATGAACAGCCGGATAGAGAATATCCATTGGTATTGATTACCGGCAGGCAACTGGAGCACTGGCATACCGGCTCGATGACCCGCCGAACAGAAGTGCTCCATGCAATCGAACCGGTGCCGGTGGTTTACGTCAATCGGCAGGATCTGGAGGCGATCGGTATAGAACCGGGTAGCGAAATCGTCGCGCGTTCGAGGCGCGGTGAATTGCATGCTTACGCCCGTCCGGATGGTGCTTTGAAAAAAGGCGAAGTGTTTATTCCATTCTGTTACCACGAGGCGGCTGCGAATTTGCTCACCAACGAGGCGCTGGATCCATTTGGCAAGATTCCGGAATTTAAATATTGCGCGATTAGGTTGGA
Source organism: uncultured Gammaproteobacteria bacterium (assembly GCA_964651385.1). GTDB lineage: Bacteria > Pseudomonadota > Gammaproteobacteria. The sequence continues at coordinate 22,802 of CAZYYM010000015.1, forward strand.
AGCGGCCTGAGCTTCATAGAAAGACTTTTATCCGCCGGTCACCGGCGGGAAAAAGGCCACTTCGTCACCATCTTTGACAGTCACATTGAGTTCACTCATTTCCTGATTCACCGCAAGCAGAATTTTATTCTCGCCGGAGAACTCGCTCGACCAGATTTCACCGCGTTCAACAAGTTGATTGATCACATCCTGGGCCGTCTGGATCTGTTCGGTGCAGGCGAGTTCTTCTGACTTAAGGCCGAGGCTTTCGCTGAGGCGGGCAAAGTATTTTATTTTAATCACGTACGGGTTCCTGATTTACGACCAGTCGAACAACTGAATATCGACAGTATCACCGGGTTCAACACCGGCATTGTCTTCGTCTAATAAAATAAAACAATTGGCCTTGCTCATCGAACTGAGAATACCCGAGCCCTGCTTGCCGGTTTTGCCGACCTGCCACAGATTGCTATCATCTCGAACGGCTATTCCTCTCTGAATTTCGAGTCGTCCGGGCCTTTTTTGCAAGGCATCAGTAGAGATTGCCTGTAGTCTGGCCGGGTAGCGTATATCGCTTCCCGACAATAGCTGGATACAGGGGTTGACGAACAGGCTGAAGGTAACCATAACAGCCACCGGGTTACCGGGCAGGCCCATAAAAACGCTATTTTTAATTCGCCCAAAAGTCAAAGGCCGTCCCGGTTTAACAGCGATTTTCCAGAACGCCATATTGCCAATATCATCCAGTACGCTTTTAATGTAGTCAGCATCTCCAACCGAGACACCACCGGTGGTAATGATCAGGTCGGCCCTGTCCGCTGCCTCTAGCAGGGTATTCCTGATTGTTTCGTGATCGTCTTTAATGATGCCGAGGTCGAGAATATCCACTGGCAGCCGGGACAGCAATCCGAACAGAGTATATCGATTACTGTCGTAGATCTTGCCTTTTTCCAGCACCTGTCCGATAGAAACGAGTTCGTCGCCGGTAGAAAAGAAAGCCACTACCGGCTTTCGATGGACCTTTAGCCTGCCTATGCCGAGTGAGGCTAAAACCCCCAGATTGGCCGGGTTTATAATATCGCCACTTTCGAGAATAGTCTGACCTTCAGAGATATCCTCACCGGCGAAGCGTATATTCTCGCCGGGTTGATGGCTAGCGTCGATACGTACCCGACCATTCCCATCGATTTCGGTTTGCTCCTGCATAATAACTGTGTCGGTGCCCTCGGGAATCACCGCGCCGGTCATGATCCGTACGCATTGTTTAGCGCCACAACTGCCTTCAAATGTAACGCCCGCATAAGCAGTGCCGACCTCGGTTAATTCGGTAGTACCTTCAGTATCGATACAGCTGAAAGCCACGGCAAATCCATCCATCGCCGAATTGGCATGAGCCGGCACATTAATCGGCGATCTGACCCGATTAAAATTTACTCGCCCCAGGCAATCGCGTACCGGCAGGTCTTCAAATTCGGGTAAGGGTTTGATTTGTTGACTGATATGATCCAGTGCGGATGCAACGCTAATGGATTCAGGGTCGTCAGGGTCGGCGCAACTCGGTGCTGAAGTAATTCGATCGGTCATGAAATATATTTCCGTTAATAAGTCTATTGGGACATAGACCTGGTGGAAATGGTAGGGGTTATCGTATAAAAATACCGGACCCTGCGAAATTTATTTAAATTAGAACTACTAAAATTGAGTCGACGGTGGTATTTTCGGTATACCGAGAATGAATTCCAGTGCTAGCCACCAAATCTGCCCGGCACTGGTACAATAATGAATGGCTATCAGGAGGAAAATAATGCAAAAATCCCTTAATATCGACCCCGGAAAATGTACCGGTTGTTTGCAGTGCGAGATGGCATGCTCGTACGAGCACACCGGCACATTTAATCCGTCCCGATCCTATATCAAGGTATTTACCTTTCATCACGAAGGCCGATTTGCGCCTTATACCTGCACACAATGCGAAGAGGCCTGGTGCCAGCGCGCCTGTCCTGTCGATGCGATCAGTGTCGATATGATGACCGGCGCCAAAGTGATTTCAGACGATAAATGCGTCGGCTGCAAGGTTTGCACAATCGCCTGTCCGTTCGGCACGGTGAATTACTCGCAAGCCACCGGCAAGGTCGTCAAATGCGATCTCTGCGGCGGCGATCCGCAATGTGCAGCCGCCTGTCCGACCGATGCGATCACCTATGTCGATGCAGACTGGACCGGATACGATAAAATGATGGCTTCGGCTTCAAAAAGCCTGCCTTCTGCTGAAGTTACAGCCTGATAACGGAGGAAAATAAACATGTCCTGGACTAGAAAAATACTACGGGTCAATTTGGCCAACGGTAGCTGTACTCCCGAAGCGCTCAATATGGAGTGGGCCAAAGACTACCTGGGCCAACGTGGACTCGCGTCAAAATATTTAAGTGAGGAAGTCGATCCGGCCTGCGAAGCACTCGGACCGGACAACAAAATGATTATGGCCACCGGCCCGCTGACCGGCACCATGGCCTCCACCTCGGGGCGCTACTCGGTCATTACCAAAGGCCCGCTGACCGGCGCCATCGCCTGCTCCAACTCGGGTGGATTTTTCGGCGCGGAGCTCAAATTTGCTGGCTGGGATATGATTATCTTTGAAGGCAAATCCGATAACCCGGTCTACCTGCTCATCCAGGACGACAAGGTCGAATTGCGTGAGGCCAGCCACCTGTGGGGTAAATCCGCCTGGGAAACTGATGATATTCTGCATCAAACACACCAGGATCCACAGCTACGCGTTGCCTGTATCGGGCGTACTGCGGAAAATGGCTGTCTTTACGCCGCTGTGATAAATGATAAGCATCGAGCTGCAGGACGTTCCGGTGTCGGTACGGTGATGGCTTCGAAAAATTTGAAAGCGGTTGCGGTGCGTGGAACCCAGGGTATCGGCAATATTGAAGATAAAAAGGCCTTCATGGAATCAACCAATGCCGGTAAAGCGGTGCTAGCCGAAAACGCCGTAACCGGCCAGGGTCTACCTGCTTTCGGCACGCAAGTTTTAATGAATGTCATCAACGGTGTCGGCGGCTTACCCGCGCATAATATGCGTGATGTCGGCTTTGCCGGCGCCGAGAATATCTCCGCCGAGGCCATGGCCGAACCCCGGGCAAGTGATGGCAAGCCTAACCTGACCACAAACGGCGCCTGTTTCGGTTGCACCATCGCCTGCGGTCGTATTTCGACCGTCGATAAAACCCACTTCTCGGTAAAAGACAAACCACAATATCACGGCGCCTCCGGTGGGCTTGAATACGAAGCCGCCTGGGCATTAGGTGCGGATACCGGCGTTGATGACATCGATGCCCTGACCTATGCAAATTTCCTCTGCAATGAAGATGGTTTCGATCCGATTACCTACGGCTCAACACTGGCAGCAGCGATGGAAATGTTTGAAGATGGCGTAATCACAACCGAAGATACCGGTGGTATTGAGCTCAATTTCGGTTCGGCTGAAGCTTTTGTCGCAGCAACCGAATTGCTGGTTAGTGGCGAAGGTTTTGGTAAAGATCTTGGTATGGGTTCCAAACGCCTTTGCGAAAAGTACCAACGTCCGGAACTGTCAATGTCAGTCAAAGGCCAGGAATTCCCGGCCTATGATCCACGTGGTATCCAGGGCATCGGTCTGAATTATGCGACATCTAACCGCGGTGCCTGCCACCTACGCGGCTACACCATTGCCTCGGAAATCCTCGGCATACCGGTGAAGACTGAACAAGCTGACACAGACGGCAAGCCTGAACTGGTGAAAGCCTTCCAGGACGCGACTGCTCTGGTCGATTCAGCCGGATTGTGTATATTCACCACTTTCGCCTGGGGTATGGATAACATTGCTCCTCAGATCGATGCTGCCTGCGAAGGCGACTGGAGCGTTGAGAATTGCCTCGAAGTTGGCGAGCGGATCTGGAATATGGAACGCCTGTTCAATCAGTCAGCCGGATTTACCGCCGATGACGACAAACTGCCCAAGCGCTTGCTTGAGGAAGCCATCAAAAGCGGTCCTACCGAAGGTCAGGTCAATCGTCTCGGTGAAATGCTACCGAAATACTACGAGATACG
>CAZYYM010000015.1:26975-47973 GCA_964651385.1 uncultured Gammaproteobacteria bacterium
CCGAAGGTCAGGTCAATCGTCTCGGTGAAATGCTACCGAAATACTACGAGATACGTGGCTGGTCGCCCCAGGGCGAACCCACCGCAGAAACGCGTCAACGACTGTCGTTATAACCAACTCAACCCACCCTCTCTAATTAATTAGAGGGGTGGCGGCTATCCATAAGAGCGATATAGTTATGCAACATATCATTATTGGCGCCGGCCCGGCGGGCGTAGTTGCCGCCGAAACACTGCGCGAAGCTGATCCCGATGCGGGTATTACCATTGTCGGTGATGAAGCTGAACCACCCTATTCGCGTATGGCGATACCCTATTACCTGATAAACAACATCGAAGAATCGGGGAGCTATTTACGCGATCCGGATCAGCATTACGCTCAACAGAATATTGAGTTGGTGCGGCAAAAGGTTGACAAGGTCGAATCGTCGGCAAAACAGATCACTTTGGCCGATGGCAGTAGCCGCAGCTATGACAAGTTACTCATCGCCACCGGCTCGCGTCCAATCAGTCCGCCGATCCCGGGTCTCGATTTACCACAGGTAAGTTCCTGTTGGACCCTCGCCGATGCCCGCACCATTATAGAGCGTGCTCAATCGGGCGCCAACGTCGTACTAATCGGTGCTGGTTTCATCGGCTGTATCATTCTTGAAGCACTGGTAAGGCGAGGCGTTAAACTTTCGGTGGTCGAAATGGGTAATCGCATGGTACCGCGTATGCTCAACGACAAGGCGGGAAGCCTCCTCAAACAATGGTGTGAAAACAAAGGCATTGATGTTCATACTTCCTGCAGTGTCGAGTCTATCAGTGCCGCCGATAACGACCAGGTCGATGTCAGCCTTAGCGACGGCAGCAAACTCTCGGCCGCGCTGGTGATCAGTGCTACCGGAGTAATACCCAATACCGACATGCTCGAAGGCACCGATATCAAGATCGATCAGGGTATTGAAGTTAACCGGCGCATGCAAACCAGTAATGAAGATATCTACGCGGCGGGCGACGTCGCCCAGGGCATCGACTTTTCAACGGGTAATTTTGAAGTCCAGGCCATACAACCCACCGCAACCGACCATGGCCGCATCGCCGCATTGAATATGGCTGGGCGGGGCGAAGAGCATCATGGCACACTGAACATGAACATACTCGATACACTGGGACTCATCTCCTGCTCGTTCGGATTATGGATGGGCGCCGATAAAGGTGAACAGGCCGAACTGTATAACGAGAACGAATATCAATACATCAACCTGCAATTTGAAGGAGATCATCTAATCGGCGCCAGTACAGTCGGCAAGACCCAGCATATCGGTGTGCTTCGAGGCTTGATCGAGTCAAAAATCCATCTCGGTGATTGGAAGCAGCGTTTGATGAATGACCCGACATTAATCATGGATGCTTATATCGGTTGTACGCAGGAGCTTGGTTACCAATAATCGTTAGCGATGAAAATATCGATTGAATTTTATGCCTCGCTGATGAAATATCTGCCGCCCGGCAACTCACGATTTCGTCGTGAAATTAAAGTTGACGATAACCTGAAACTGAATCCGCTCATCGAGAAATACCATATCTCGGCAGAAGAAGCACATATCGTGCTGGTCAATGGGCATTTCGTCTGTGGCGAAGACCGTGCCGAACATGTGCTCAATGAAAACGACGTAATCTCTATCTGGCCACCGGTTGCCGGCGGATGAAGCCGCCGGCCAATGAGGTCTCTTCGGTAGAATACGAAATGGGTTATGGCGCGGATGAGTTTGGCAATGTACTCACCGGCCGTTTTAGCGGTGACAACTCGGACTATCGATGCGAAACGCTGGCCAGGCATCACTGGCAAATTACCGAAAATGGAACCGATTTAAAAATTTGTATCGAAGTGAAAGATAAACCGCCTAGAAAACTCGGTCTGTTTGCGCTGCCGGTGTTGCAGGTTCGATTTAATATGGAAAAATCTCATCCGCAAGATCAGGATAAATTCTTCAAACGTTTTTTTAAATACTTCCACAAAGGTGGCGGTTAATCGATATGGACGAGCGGCAAAGAGATCGCTATAGCCGGCAGATTCGACTGACCCAGATCGGTGAACAGGGGCAACAAAAATTTCTCGATGCCACCGCGCTGATCATCGGCATGGGTGGGCTTGGTTCACCGGCGGCGATGTATCTCGCCGCAGCCGGTGTTGGCAGACTGGTGATTGTCGACTATGACATTGTCGAGGCATCTAACCTGCAACGTCAAATCATTCATGTCGATGCAGCAATCGGTGAGAATAAAGTTGATTCGGCAGCACGGAGTCTGAAAGCGCTCAATCCAGCCTGCCAGATAAAAGCCATTAATTACCAGGTTGACGGTGATGAACTGAAAGCGTGGATAGACCGCGTCGATATCGTGCTCGATTGCTGCGATAACTTCCCTACCCGTTTCGAGGTCAATCGATATTGCGTCGAAACAGCCACCCCGTTGGTGTCCGGGGCCGCCATTCGTATGGAAGGCCAGCTCATGAGCTATCAACCGGGATTGAATGGTCCCTGCTATCAATGTCTCTATAGCGAAGTCTACGAAAATGCCGAAAGCTGTGAACTTGAAGGCGTGCTCGCGCCGGTGGTAGGGGTTATCGGCACCATGCAGGCATTGCAGGCGATGATGATATTGAACGGCCTGGGCGAAACGCTGGTGGGAAAGTTGTTGTTGTTTGATGCCGGCGCAATGGAATGGAATCAGGTGAAGTTGCCGAGGAGTCCGGGTTGTCCGGTTTGTTCGGGGAAAGATTAGGGCGTTGTCATTGTGATCTTTTAGCACAATTCAGTTGGCTAACAATCAACGCAGCAATACCCTCAATATCATTAATATCCAGTACGGTTATAGACACCGGTTCAGGCAACTCAGCATCACAGGCAATGGCAAAAACACTGGAATCCTCGTGGTATAAATAAGGTTTACCGACTGATTGACGATGTAATTCAATTTTTGGGAAAGGCAGATGTTTATAGCCTTCCACCAGAATTAAATCGACACTTTCCGCATCGATTGAATCAGTAATGTCCTGCAAAGACGGTTCTGCATCTGGATTCGGAAATTCGGTTATCACGGCCATGCGGGTGTTTGTACAGATAATGGTCTGATCGGCCCCGGCCTTGCGTAGCTCGAAGCTGTCTTTACCGGGCTGATCAAGGTCGAAATGATGATGTGCGTGCTTGATCACGGCGACCTGAAGGCCTTCCTGCTTGAGTAGTGGGATAATTTGCCTGAGCAGTGTGGTCTTACCGGTGCCACTAAAGGCGCTAAAGCCGATCATGGGGATTTTTGAGTTTGTCATCACTGTATTGCTTCGAGTATTGCTAGACGGTCTTCGGGTTTATTAATATTGGCAAACATATTTTTCTGATCGGAAAAATCAACTGGCGCATAATTGTGCTGGGCGTACCAACGGTCAATTTTCCGATCGCCGGATTGTAGAAATACATTCAGGTCATCGAGCAGATCTACCCTGATCAAGGCATGGACAGGTTGTAAGCGTTCACCATCGTGGGCGACGCAAATGGCGGCGCCAGTCCTGGAGTGGGTCTCAATAAATGCTTGAATAAAATTATTAGCCAGCAGGGGTGCGTCACAGGGGAGTGTTAAAATATAGCCGGTTTCAACTGCCTTCATTGTTGTTGCAAACCCTGCTAGAGGGCCCTGAAAGTCAGTCAGCTCATCGCTTATTACCGGGTAGCCGTATTGCCGATAAATATTTTGATTCCGATTGGCGTTAATAACAATGCTGGCATGCTGTTGATTGAGTTGTTCGATGAGCAATTCTATAATCGGACGACCTTCGATTTCGATTAAACCTTTGTCCTGGCCACCCATACGCCGACCCTGGCCACCTGCGAGGATTACCGTAGTAATATGGCTTTTCAGAATGGTCTGCATCGAATGATTTCAGCGGAAAAAATGAATTGTAACAAGCCCGGTATCAACAAGCACTAAGGCTTGCTACCGACGCGGCATAAAAAAAGCTAAACTGGTGAGATTATCTATTTCTGATTGACAGGCAATGTTATGAACGATTCACGAGATTTTATTCCACTCAATATTGCAGTGCTTACCGTATCGGATTCGCGCACTGAGGCCGATGATAAATCCGGTGCATTGTTGGTGAAGTTGTTAGAGGACGACGGCCATCAACTGGCACAAAAATGCATCGTACCGGATGATAAGTACCGTATTCGCGAAGTGCTCTCGCGCTGGATTGTCGACGAGCATGTTGCTGTCGTGCTGACCACCGGCGGCACCGGCGTGACCGGTCGGGATGGCACACCTGAAGCCGTTGAACCATTGCTCGATAAAGTGATTAACGGCTTTGGTGAAATGTTTCGTAAGTTGTCTTACGACTCGATTGGCAGCTCTACGCTTCAGTCCCGCGCTTTGGCCGGCGTCGCCAACGGTACTTATGTATTTTGTTTGCCGGGTTCATCCGGCGCCTGTAAAGATGGTTGGACAAAACTCATTAACACGCAGCTTGACTTTCGAACCCGACCCTGCAATCTGGTTGAATTGATGCCACGATTGCGCGAAGTCTAGGCACTTAATATACGCAGCGCCTCCTGGTGTAATTTAGCCGTTGCCGCGCTAACGACGTCGCCTTTAGATTGCATGGTCAGCCGATCCCCGCGCCAGTCCGTTATCAATCCACCTGCGCCTTCAACGAGCGGAATCAGTGAAAAATAATCATAGGGTTTTAAATCATAATCAATCACCAGATCAACCTGTCCGGCAGCAAGCAGGGCGTGCGGGTAGCAATCATAACCAAGTCGCATAACTCGTCCCGTTGAATACAATTGTTTAAACAATGCAGGGTTTTCCCGGATTATTTTCTCACCTTCATTGATATAGACAATAGCGTCATCGAGCGTGTTAACCTCCGAGCAATGCAACGTTTTTGTATGATTAAATATCGCCGTATGGCCATCGCCGACATATACCTCGTCAAGCTCAGGCATTCGTACAATACCTAACTGCGGTTGATCATTTTTGAGCAGGGCCAACAGCATGCCGTAAAGCGGCATACCGGAAACAAACGAACGCGTGCCGTCAATCGGATCGATGACCCATTCGTATGCACTATTTGTTTTTTGGCGGCCAAATTCCTCACCATAGATGCCGTGATCAGGAAAATGTAATTTAAGTGCCTCACGGATGAATAGTTCGGTTTCACGGTCGGCAATGGTTACCGGGCTTTCATCCTGCTTGCGGTCGATATCGACCTTGGAACGAAAATACTTTCTTGGAATCTCGCGGGCGTTTTCAGTGATTTCGAGTGCAATTTTCTTAAATGTTTGCATCAGGTTTTCCTGGTTGTGTCTGGCGCTTATGATACAGAATTTGGAGCTGGATTAAATTTTTCTAAAGTCGCCGGCACATGGGCCGATAGCTGGATTGTCGAATAACCATTCATATGAATCTGGAAAGCTCATGCAAGCCGTTAGTTTAATACAGCCCAATTTGGTACCCGGCCCCAGTACAGGCGCCAACGTCGGTGTGCCTGGTACTGCTAGCGGTGCCGGCCAGGCGGTTGAAAGTCCCGCTGTACCCGCATCGGACACATTGACCCTTTCGTCGACCAACATTGTTGTCGCGCGACAGGTTCTTACCAAACAAATCGATATTGCGCTGAATATAAATAGCCCAGCAGCTGTGCCCGGTGACACCGCCGGCAGAAGTGGATTACCTGGCAGCGATGGATTTGGTCAAAATCTGGCGAATAAGGTGGTGCAAAAATTCCACAATGACCTTTCATCAGATCAGGGTCACGATTCAGATCCCGATCATCGCAACAACGCTGCTAAAACGGTCAGCTTGCAAGTCTCGCAGGGATTTGAGCAGACAAGCGCCATAGTTAATCGTCTTGGGTTAAATAGTGAAATGGTAACTGGTGATATTGCCCAAACACGTGCCCAGGTTGACCAGGCGATTGACCAGGAAGTGACTCGGTTGACATCGGAAACAAATACGGCCGCCGCTTTTGCGGCCAGTACGAAACGCGAACTTAGCACCTCGCTACAAGTGACTACCCAGGATGGCGATGTAGTGACTATAGACCTGACTCGCAGCCAGGGATTAATCGCCGCCACTGCTTCCGACGATAATGGCTCGCTGGCTTACGTAGGCGCTTCTTCCAGTACTCAGATTGATTTCACCGTGCAGGGAGATCTTAGCAACAAAGAGCGCGAATCGATCGATAAGGTGATTGAGCAGGTTAGTGAGCTGGCGCAAAAAGTTTTCAACGGGAAAGCCGGTGCAGCGATGGAGCGGCTCAGCGAATTTAAGATTGATACCCTGCAATTGGCTGGGGTTTCGCTCAGTATGTCGAGTAGTGTTACCCAACAGGCAGTGGGTGTTTACGCCCAGGTAAGTCGAATGCAGGTTGACAGCCCGGCCTCTGCACAGGTTGCCAACCCATCAAATGGCACGTCTACACCTGCAGCAGGAAGTGGTACGGGAAGCACCCCTGTACATAATGATGTGCGTGGTGATCAACCCCCGGTTATCCAGTCAACGCAGGAACCGGTTGCAGATATCGCTAAACAGGTGGTACAGGATGCCGCAGAAGTCGTCAATGTCGCTTCTTCGTCCGGTAGTTTTGAAAATCCCTTTAACGAAGTTAGCAAACTGTTTGCACAAATTGCCGATTTATTTACTTTAGATAACCATCGCATATCCAATGACCATAAAGATTTTGTTAAAGCACTATTCGGCGACGTAGTCGAAATGCTTGAACACGATCAGAAACTTCAGGACGGCGATGATTCAATTGGAAGTATACTTGAAAGCTAGTTTTGATTATTCGGGGATATATCTTCTCCCCGGTTATCATATGCTGCGCCTGAAAATGCAAATAAGGACTTACGACGGATAAATCTCTCGCTAAAACTATAGTCGTATGCAGGTGTTAGCGCGATATCGACGTTCATTGCGTCGAAGACGGATTCGGGTTTAACTCGCCAAATCCGCCGCACCGGCTTGGAAAACCTGCAATTTTCTTCGTTCATCGCGCGGAGGAATTCCGAACATATCGCGATAGCATTTACTAAAATGCGGGGCAGAAATAAATCCACAAGCCAAGGCAATGTCTACGATTGATTTGCTGGTTTGCAATAACAGTAAACGCGCACGACTGAGCCTGAGATTCAAATAATACCGTGTCGGTACGCAATTTAAATGTTTCTGAAACAGTCGCTCGAGCTGGCGTCTTGAAATACCAACATACCCCGATAATTCGTCGAGGCTAATTGGTTCTTCAAGATTGGCTTCCATCAAAGTTACTGCTTCGGTAAGTTTGGGCTGGTTGGCCCCAAGGTGTAAATGTAAAGGCACGCGCTGGCGGTCTTCGGTGCTGCGGATGCGCTCGCACATGAATTGCTCGGAGATATGCGCCGTTAATTTCGAGCCATGCTTGTCGTTGATCACTTTCAGCATCATATCGAGTGATGCCTGGCCACCCGCGCAGGTGATACGATCCCGGTCTATGTGAAACAAATCATCCGAAAACTGAGCTTTGGGGAATTCTTCTCGCATGCTGGCGATATTTTCCCAGTGTATAGTGCACTTGTAACCGTCGAGCAAGCCGGCCCGTGCAAGCAGATAGCTGCCGGTACACAGTGCACCAAGTATAATTTGATTACGAGCTGCGATTTTACGCAAGGCAAATTGCAGAGATTTGCTCCAGCTGTCTGCTACTTCGACGCCGCTACAGACAAAACAAATTGCCATCTCCGGGGCGGTGTCAATACAGCCATCGGGCGTGATATCAAGACCGTTACTGGCTTTGGCCGATTTTCCGTCGAGTGTGTAAACGCTCCAGTGGTACAGTGTTTTACCGGCTGCGCGGTTAGCCATACGTAAAGATTCGATTGCCAGGGAGAAGGCAATCATCGAGTAATTGTGTACCAGCAGGAAACCAAAGTGATCCGGTTTCACTTCGGAATTTTCTATACTCATAGGCAAGAATCAATTTAACCAGCAACTAACTTAGAAAACTGGTTAACAAATAACCACGGTTGACAAAATACTAGTCGTAATCGGCCGCTTTTGCACGATATTTCTGGGGTGAAACATCGCTACAGGCGTCGAAACGGAGCGCGTCAGAGGTGTTGATTCTGTTTAAACCCTGGAATCCTCAGTTGGACCACGAAAGAATGCACAAGCTTTAACCTATCGGAATGCCGCATCACTGGAAAATCTGAAAATTTGCTTATCACCAATAAGTTCAACACGAATTTTTCATATTGCGCATGCGTATCAATATTCTGCACATCTTTATTCGCGTCCAACTGGGGCTTCCGGGTTAAACCATAGAGTCAGGCATCGAATCTTTTCGTTGTTTGATGTAATCGAGCAACGCTTCATCGGTCGACGGATCGAGCTCGGGGGCTTGATAATTGGCCAGCATTTTCTTCCAGTAACTATTGGCGCGTTGTGCCTGATTGAGGCTGCCCTCCGATTCCCATTGCTCAAAACTGTTATTATCGGTAATTGGCGAGCGATAAAAGGCTGTTTTGAAATTGTTTTGCGTGTGTGTGCAACCAAGGAAATGAACACCTGGACCGACTTCGCGAATGGCATCCATGGCCTGACCGTTATCCGACAGATCGACACCACCAAGCAAGATTTCCATCATAGCGGCCTGATCGGTATCCATGACAAATTTCTCGTAACCCATGGCCAGACCGCCTTCCATCCAGCCAGCGGTATGGAGCACGAAGTTGACACCGGCCAGAACTGCAGGCATCAGTGTATTAACTGCTTCTGCGGCCGCCTGGGCATCAGGTAATTTGGAGCCACAGAGGCCACCACCTGAGCGGAAAGGAACGCCCAGGCGTCTTGCCAGTGCGGCCATGGTGTATAGCACGAGTGCGGGCTCGGGTGTGCCGAAAGTGGGGGCACCCGACTGCATCGACATGGAACTCGCGAAACTGCCCATGATGACCGGCGCACCGGGGTTGACCAGTTGCACAAAAGTCAGCCCGGCCAGGGCTTCGGCTAATGATTGAGCAGCAGTACCGGCTACGGTTACCGGTGACATGGCGCCGGCTAGAATGAAAGGTGTAATGATGCAGGCCTGGTTGTTCTCTGCGTAAACTTTCGCGGCGCCGAGCATGGTGTCATCGAAAGTCATCGGTGAATTAGCATTAATCAGGCTGGTTGCGTAGGTTCTCGGGCGTCCGCTTTCAGAATCTATATAGTTTTCACCGGCGAGGATTTTGATCATCTCAATGGTATCCTGTGCCCGCTCAGGTGCGGTGACAGAACCCATGAAACCCTTGTCAGAATACTTGATATGTGAATAAACCATATCCAGGTGCCGCTTATTGACCGGGATATCAACTGGTTCACAAATAGTGCCACCTGACAGATGCATACTCGGTGACGCGTAGGCCAGTTTGACAAAATTCTGGAAATCCTCGATGGTCGCATAACGACGCCCCTTGTCCAGGTCGAATACGAACGGGCTGCCGTAGGCGGGCACAAATGCGGTATTTTTACCGCCGATTTGTACATTTCGCGCGGGATTTCGCGCGTGATGGGTATATTCACGGGGCGCTGATGCCTGAATGATCGCGCGGCACATGCCGCGTGGGAAGCGGACCCGTACACCGTCGACTTCGGCGCCGCCTTTTTTCAGAATGTCCAGCGCCTCGGGCATGTCGCGGAATTCGATGCCGGTTTCCTGGAGTATGGTGTCTGCGTTATTTTCAATTAGTTGCAAGCCCTCTTCGTCGAGTACTTCGAAGTAAGGTATTTTACGAATAATATAAGGTGCACTGGGTGCACTGGCTGCACTTGCCTCAGCACGACGACCTTCGCGCCCACCTCGACCCCGGCGTCCGCGAGCCGGTCTATTGCTATCACTCATTGTAGACTCCAGATTGTTGCAGCCCGAGCAGGCAGCCTGTTGATATTTAGGAACAATTAGTATGATTTTTGGTGTCTTATGAGGCTAATCTGTGGGCGACCTCGAACTATTTACCAGCGTCATATTATTTAATTGAAATTGCAAATAGTTATTGTTGATAAGGCCGAATTGGTTAGAATGCCCTTTGACGGTAGCATGATTACCGCCTATTCAAATTTCCCCGGGGTTGCCACGATTAACAATAATATTGAAAAAATTGGCATACTACTCATTGATGGTTACCCATTGATACCATTTAGTTGTGTCGTTGATTCGTTACGAACAGCGAATAGGCTTTCAGAAAACAGTTTGTACGAGTGGCATTATTACGCCCCTGATACCAATCAGGTATCTGCCAGTTGTGGGATTTCAGTACCTACTAAACCTTTATCAGAGGCCACAGATCTCGAAACGCTGGTAATTTGCGCACCCAATACTGCCCAGCACTTTAAAGATTCTGCGACCTTGAGAATCCTGAAAAACCTCGATCGACAGAAGGTTAACCTCGGCAGTGTCAGTTCGGGAAGTTTCGTATTGGCGCGTGGGGGGTTGCTTGATCATTGCCGTTGCACCATTCATTGGGAAAACATACCTGTCTTCAAGGAAATTTACCCACATCTGGATGTCGCCTTTAGTCTTTACGAGATCGATAAAAAACGATTTACCTGTTCCGGCGGTACGGCAGCGCTGGATATGATGCTAAAGTTAATCGAGAATCAGTATGGTCGACCGCTGGCGCAGCAGATATCACAACAGTTCCAGCACGACCGAATCCGCACCGATATCGATTCGCAACAAATGGCAGATCGCATCGATCTGGCAATGAGTGCTCCGAAGCTGATCGATGTGATAAATCTGATGGAATCGAATATCGAAAACCCACTGCCATTGCCCAGTATTGCCGAGAGTTGTCATTTGTCGCTGCGGCAAATCGAACGGCTGTTTCACAAATACCGGGGCGTTACGCCAAGCCAGTATTATTTGTCAATTAGATTGTCACATGCCAAACAGCTATTGCTGAATACCAATCGCAGTGTCATCGATATCTCGATTGCCACTGGTTTCGAAACACAATCCTATTTTACTGCTTGCTACCGCAAGTTTTTTGGCAGTTCACCACGCAGCCATCGGTCGCAGGTGGCGACTGAAAGGCAAGGGTGAAATCTTTTACTGTGCGGGTTTATCCTGGCAATTATCGATCAGGTCAATAGAATAATGAACTAGGAAGTCGAGGTTGTTTTCGGAGGATTCGCCGAGGCTGATAAGCCCCTGGTCCAGCAAAGGTACCCGTTCCTGATGAAAGAATAACTCGGTCTTGTTGTGGTAGATGTAGCTGCCATTGGCGCTGTTGTCCACCAATATGAACTTGCCGCGATTACATTCGATTTTGCAATGCTCGCGTGACGCTTGTTGTGATGGAATGACTATATCACAACCCTGGCCGCGCCCTATCGATGTGTGGGTTACCGTTTCGGCAGACATCTTGATGATATTGTCTCCGTATTGAATGGTTAGAACGCTCTGGATGGTAATTGTGTCTTCGTTGCCGACAATACCGGTAAGCTCGTCAGTCTGCTCCCAAACCACGTCATACACGTCGATTGGCAATTCTTTGCCCTTTACCGTTGTTGTCGTAAAACGTCTGCAGCGACTACGTGATGCCTCGGGGAGCTGTTCAAATGTATACCCGGAAATCAGGGTCTTACCGCTGCGAGCCAGTGCCGTCACGCGCGCGGCCAGGTTTACCGCGTCTCCATAGAGGTCGCCTTCACTCTCGATCACCGGTCCCTGATGGGCGCCAATGCGAATCGCGATCTTATAGTCTTTCGACGTTGCGGCATTTTTGGCCAGGAATAAATGCATCTCCCTGGCGGCAGTAAGGGCATGATCGGCATTTGCAAAACGACACATTACATCGTCACCACCGGTTCTTATGGTCTCGCCCTGAGACTTGCTAACGATATTCGAAAGTTGCTTCAATGTCGTCGTTACTAGTTTTTCAGCGATCTCGTCACCCATGATTTCAAATAACCCGGTGCTACCAACTATGTCGGCAAACATAATGATTATTTCGTTATCAGAGGTTTTCACTTTTAACCCTGGTTGAATTTTTGTTTCAGTATAACAAAGGTTAGCTGTCTTAAATATTTTAACTTCGTTTCAAAAGCGGTACACCCGATGCTCGATCAACCTGCCAACGATAATTGGCCCCTAGATCGCGAATCCGGGGGGGGTCGCTTTCTACTGATGTGTAATTGTTGATTCCTGGTTTGATTGCCAAACCGGTGGGAGATTGCCTGCCAATTGGAGAGACGTCTCAATTTGCATCCGCCTGGAAACCCAGGAATGGCCCTGTTCGATAGTGCGTTGCTGAACTCCTTGCACTCAAATCATCAATAGCTGGGGAATATACTACGCGACCTTTTCTATTGGATTATGACTCATTTGCTGCGTTATATTTTACCTAATCTTGCCAACATCACTGGTTTTTTCAGGTTTTGACTGCTTATAATTATCTAACGAGCGGACTCATACAAGCGGGGTGATGCCTCTGGTTTAAAGTTGTACAATCTTTGTGCAATATCAACATGTAAAGTGCAAGGTAATTGCTATGAAATCAGATCTACGTATCTGGCGGCTCAATTGAGCAAGCCCAGGGTAACGGTATTGGGTGCCGGTATAGTCGGCATTTGTTGTGCCATAGAGTTGCAACGTAATGGTTATGATGTAGAGGTTATCGACCGACGTGCGCCTGGTATGGAAACGTCGCATGGAAACGCGGGCGTGCTTAGTCTCAGTTCGGTTGTTCCACTGGCATCTCCGGCGTTATTGTCTCGAATTCCTGGACTGCTGACAAATCGTCATGCCGATTTTCGTCTGCACTATGCTCAGTTGCCACAATTACTACCCTGGTTAATTCGTTTCCTGATGCGTTGCAATCGTCCTACCTACCGGCGTGATGGTGAATTGATCAATGCACTTACTGTAGCTTCTGTAGCCGCGCATCGAGAACTGATTCGGCTTTCAGGTGCAGAGCATTTATTGAATAGTGGTGGGGGACTAAGGTTATATCGTCATTTGAAAAGCTTTCACAAAGATGCCATCGAGCGCGAACTGTTTGATTCCTGCAGAGTTGACTACGCAATCCTTGAGTCGAAGGAAATCAAAGCATTGGAACCCGATCTCGATGAACGTTTTGTGAAAGCAGTCTGGATCAAGCAAAGCATATCTCTGAAAGACCCGCAGGCGCTTTGTTGTCTATACGCTGACTATTTTTTATCATTGGGTGGTGTGATTCGACGGCTTGAAGTCAGTCAAATACAACCTGATGGAGAAAGCTGGCGATTAGTCACCAGTGAAGGTGAGAAATCGCTAGAAAGACTGGTGGTTTGTCTCGGTGCCTGGACCGCAGATATGATTAAACCGCTGGGTTATAAAAACCGGGTCGCAATCGAACGCGGTTATCACATGATGTATTCGGCGCAGTCGGGAAAAACATTGTCTCGACCGGTTTTTGACGTGGATTCAAGCTATGTGATGATTCCGATGTCGCAAGGTGTCCGAGTGACCACCGGCTCTAATCTTGTTTTTCGTGAAACTGAGGCGACGCCTCAACAACTCGCGATGGTTGAGCCACGTGCCAGAGAAGCCTTCCCGCTAGATCGGGCTTTGCTCGATAAACCATGGATGGGGCGTCGTTCGAGTACACCGGATTCATTGCCAATGATCGGTCCTGCGCCCCGGCATAAGAATCTCTGGTTGAATTATGCACATGCGCACATGGGTTTGACTATGGCGCCGATTAGCGGGCAGATCATTGCAAGCCAGGTGGCGGGAATACAACCCCCGCTCGATGTGAAATCGTATTTACCGGCTCGCTATCTCTAAGGCGGTTTCAGAACGCAATTTACAATTTAAAGAATTCAATGCTTTTACTCATTATCTGCACACGCTCTTGCATGGAAACACTCGCAGCGGAAGTCTCCTCGGCCAGGGCAGCATTTTGCTGGGTCATGCCGTCCAGATTGTTGACTGTAACCATGACCTGGCTTATGCCCTGGCTTTGCTCTCTGCCGGCAACGGCGATTTCGCTAATAATATCGCCGACCTTTTGCACGCCTTCGACTATGGACTTGAGAGACTCTCCCGACTGATTCACCAGTTCCGATCCGGACTGAACTTTACTGACGCTATCCTGAATCAGGCCTTTTATTTCCCTCGCCGATGTTGCCGAGCGTTGGGCGAGGTTGCGCACTTCACTGGCAACCACCGCGAAACCTCTACCCTGGTCACCTGCCCGGGCGGCTTCCACACTGGCATTTAACGCGAGTAAATTGGTCTGGAACGCAATATCATCGATGACACCGATGATTTCGGCGATGCGGTTACTGGATTCGGTAATTTCCGACATCGCCGAAACCGCGTTCGTGATTACCTCACCACCTTCTTTGGCGATTTGTACCGCGTTCGACGCGAGCTCATCGGCATGCTGCGTGTTACCCGAGTTTTGATCCACCGTGGAGGTCAACTCTTCCATGCTTGCGGCCGTTTCCTCGAGTTCGCTGGCCTGCTGTTCTGTGCGGGACGACAGGCTATTATTTCCCGACGAGATTTCTTTTGATCCGCTGACAATTTCGTCAGTCGCTCCCCGAATTTCGCTGACGATTTCACTCAGGTGGGTGATTGTACCATTAATATTCTGCTTGGCTTGCCCGAAAATACCCTCGTAATCACGCGTAATATTGTTGGACAGGTTTCCTTTTGCCAGAGTGCTCATGACACCGTTGACATCCTCGAAAGCGCTGGTGAGTACATCCATCATATCATTTAGATTCGTGGCCAGAAGCGCCATGAAGCCGTTTTTACCTTCAAGGCTTAGACGAGAATCAAGATTGCCTTTTTGTGCTGCGCTGACCAGATTTTCAATTTCATGTTCAATTGCGACTTCTGCAGTACGATCAGCCCACTCGACGACGCTACCGAGACGAGAACCACTCTCGTCAATTACCGGGTTAGCCGTAACTCTCATCGTGCGCCCACCGACATCGAGCTCGGCAGTGTAGGTGCTGGTAAAAGTCGCCAGTAAATCAGCCTGGTGCTTCGGGTTTTTGTGGAATTTGTCTATATTTGTATTCAACAGTTTACTGGCGTCAAAACCGGGTATTGCTTTCCTGATGTCAGATTCCGCATTTTGAAACATTTCGTGAACGGTTTTATTACAATAAATAATATTACGATCATTGTCGGCAACCATGACGTTGGAGGAAACATTATCGAGGGCTATTTTGATACGCCCGTTTACTTCGGCCTGACTCTGAATTGAGTCCAACTGTTCCTTGAGTTTTTTCCGCATGCTAGCCAGCGAGGCAAAAACCCCGATGGCGTTTTTTTCATCAGCGTGAGCGGATAAGTCCCCACCCGCGATATTGTTGGCTACTGCTCGCAGCACCTCGGGATCGTGGCCCAGAAATTTTAGCATGGCGTAGCCTAGCCAGATGGCCAGGGCAAGAGCCGAGATTAATATTATCACGGCGACAATACTGATATAACGTAGATTGCTGATAGCCTGAATATCTTCAGATCCCTTGGCAGCGCTGCGTTCAATTGACATTTGCAATAAGCCGTCAACCTCTTCTGACATGGAAGCCGCCGCCTCGTCAAAAACAGGCATCATGCGGTTGCCGCCTTCCGGACCGAAGTCGACATAAGCCTGGGCCATCTGTTTCCCGAGGGAAAAATACTCGTCGAAGACCGGCACCATTTGCTGGTAGCGCGTGGCGTTTTCGACATCGACCGCCGTTAGTTTTTCAATGAGTGTATAAAAAAGATCAGCATTTTCCTTGGCTACGTCAAATCCGTCGTTCAAGCCGTCGAGGCCCCGTGTCGCGCTGATGTCGGATAACCATTGCTGTACCTGGACGACAGCCAGTTTGAGTTCGTGGGCAGCATTGAGGATGACCATTTCCTGGTCAACCAGGTGAGAAGATGCCTCATCGATTCGATTGATATTGATTAGAACCATGGCGGATTGGACGATAACGACGATGAACAAAACAATCGCGATCATTTGTTGTTTTTGCCTAAATTTAAAATTCATACTTGTTCTCTAACAGATTTTATATCCCGAAACTTCATCTATAGTCCAGATTTCAAGGAATACAATACCTGTAGGCAATGTTATATCCGATACAGGTTGGTGTTATGGTTGGCTTTCAAAGTAAATTAGATAGCCGCCGAATGGATTTTCAAATATGATCGTTTTTTTGAGTTAACGATTTGCAATGACGGACGAATTCAGCTTCGATAACTGTCGAGCTCGATACAATACCAACTCGCTTAAATATGATCGCTACGCTGACAGTGATATCCTGCCGATGTGGGTGGCAGACATGGATTTTAGTGTCGCCCGCGAAATTACCGAGGCAATCAGGGCGCGGCTCGAGCACGATGTTTTCGGCTATAGCTATATTGCCCCAGCGAGTTTAAACGATTTAATCGTTGAACGTATGCGGCGGCTTTATCAATGGACTATCAGACCGGAATGGTTGGTCTGGATACCCGGCGTAGTGCCCGGTGTCAATATCGCCTGTCGCTCATATGGTGATAGTGAGACCCAGGTATTAAGTCCGGCGGTGGTTTATCCGCATATCCCGGAAGCACCGCTACTCAACGATCGTCGATTGCTGCGGGTGCCGATGACCAGGCAAAATAGACGCTGGTTGATGGACCTGGCGTGGCTTGCCGGACAGCCGGATATAGACAATAGTATGTTATTACTTTGTAATCCGCATAATCCTGGTGGCAGCGTTTACACACGAGATGAACTCGGGGCTTTGGCCGAAATCGCCGAATCGCACAATATGCTCATCGTTTCTGACGAAGTTCACTGCGATTTAATCCTCGAAGCGGATATCAGACACCTGCCTATTGCATCCTTAAACGCTTCTATCGAGCAACGAAGTATTACCCTGATGGCTGCAAGTAAAACCTTCAACCTGGCGGGACTTGGCTGTTCATTTGCGATTATCCCGAATCAGCGGCTGCGGCAGCATTTTAAACAGGCCAGCAAAGGTATTGTTTCCCATGTTAATGTCTTTGGCTTTACCGCGACTCAAGCGGCCTATGAATACGGTGAAAAATGGCATCGCCAATTGCTCGAATATCTGTGTGGCAATCGCGATTATCTGATTGCTGAAATTAATCAAATTCGTGGTTTGAAACTTGATCCTATCCAAGCCACCTATTTGGCCTGGATCGATGTATCTGAATTAGGGCTGGATGATCCGCATCGATTTTTTGAAGAGGCCGGGGTTGGTATGTCGCCGGGTAGAGACTTTGGTGATAATGGATTTATGCGCTTAAACTTTGGTTGTTCCCTTGCGACATTGAAAGAGGCAGTTTTGCGTATTCGTAATGCGGTTAATCAATATTGGATAAATAAAAATGTTTAGCAAAGCTATCGTCCGTAGGCCCGGCAAATCACTGGTCAATGGAATTACAACTGCTGGCCTTGGGCGGCCGGATTATGAGCTGGCACTGAAGCAGCACGATGCCTATATTCAAGCGCTAGAGTGTTGTGGTTTAAGCATCTCGGTGATGGATGCCGACGAAGATTATCCGGACGGAATGTTTGTAGAGGATGTCGCGCTAGTGATGCCCGGTCTTGCAGTTATTACCAGGCCCGGTGCCAATACTCGTCGTGGCGAAACTATCAGTATGAAATCGCAGCTAAAATTGTTTTTTGACCAGATCGAAACCATCGAAGCCCCCGGTACTGTCGATGCCGGAGACATTATGATGGTTGGAAAGCATTTTTATATCGGCCTGTCAGAACGTACTAATGCATCTGGTGCCGAAGAAATGATCGGTTATCTGTGTAAACATGGTTACGATGGATCGATGGTGCCTATCAGCGAAGGATTGCACTTCAAATCCTCGGTTTCCTATCTCGAGAATAATAATATTGTGGTTACCGGTGAGCTGGTTGAGAAATCCGAACTCGCAGATTTCAACCCTGTTGTGATTAGCAGCAAATACGCTTATTCAGCCAATAGTGTCTGGGTAAATGATCGCGTGTTGGTGCCCTCCGGGTTTCCTCAAACCAGTCAGGCAATTGCTGCGCTCGGTTACCAAGTAAACGAACTCGATGTATCTGAATTCCAGAAACTCGATGGCGGACTGAGTTGTCTATCGCTGAGGTTTTAAGTCTTGATAGTCAAAGTGATTACCGTATTATCAAATGACGTTGCCTTGCTAATACAACAGTCCAGGGATTACCAGGCCAGCCTGTATCCGAGTGAAAGTATCAATCAGGATGATCCTAAGTCTCTGGTCAATGGCGGCATGTATTTTGTAGGTGCCTATGATGGTGAGCAAATATGTGGGATAGGCGGTGTAAAAATTATGCAGGACGACGCTAGCTATGGTGAAATAAAAAATCTTTTTATCGATCCAGCCTGTCGTGGACGCGGTGCTTCAAAGCTTATTATGAATACGTTGGAAAACTATTTGATCAAAGAAAAAATTAATGTTTGCCGTCTTGAAACCGGTGTCAGTCAACCTGAATCACTCGGTCTTTATCGTAGTCTGGGTTACCTTATTCGCGATGCCTATGGTTCTTATCTACCCGACCCGCTCAGTATATTTATGGAAAAGGTAATCGGATGAGCTTCGAGAGAATTGTAAAAAAGCTTGTCGGTGACTCACCCGGAAAATCCACCGAATTGACCTATTTCCGTATCGGCCCCGTCAATGCGGAAAAGAAAGTCTATTTGCAGGCTGCTTTACATGCTGATGAACAACCCGGCATTATGGTTCTGCATCATCTGCTCGACCTGTTAAAAACTGCTGATCAGGCTGGCGAACTAAGTGCTAAGTTTGTTGTGTTTCCAATGGTGAACCCATTGGGCATGGGCGATATTGAATTCGGTCAGCACCAGGGTCGATATGATCGCGACACTGGCGTGAACCATAATCGGCAGTGGCCAGATTTATATTCGGCAATTGATCAGAATATGGGTGACAGGCTTGGTCGGGACGAAAAGGAAAACATTCGCCTGGTACGCGAAGCGATAGCGAGTTGGTTGGAAAGCTATTCACGAGTGAAAGTGCGTGATCAGTGGCGTCATTTGGTCATGAGTGAAGCCCACGATGCCGATTATGTCTTTGACCTGCACTGCGACGACGAATCGTTGCTTTATATTTATACGATTCCGCAGCAACAGGAAACCATGCAGTTACTCGCGAATTACACCGGAGCTGTAGCAACCCTACTCGCCGAAGAAGGTGGCGGAAATTCCTTCGATGAAGTCTGGCCTGCTATCTGGTTGAAACTGGCAAAGGAATATCCTGACAAGGCAATTCCCATGATGAAGGCGTCCTGTACGCTGGAATACCGAGGTCAAATCGACACCTTTGATAGCTTGAATTCGCTGGACGCTGAAAACCTCTACGGTTATTTTCAGGCTGAGGGCGTAATTGGTGGCGATCGAAAAGGCCAACCGGTTGAAGCACCGCCTGCGACCGATTTACGAGCAACTGAGATAGTGAGGGCCGAGCATGCGGGGTTACTCGCCTACTGTGTTGAACTCGGTGAAGACGTAGTTAAGGGTCAGAAAATAGCTGATTTGATTCATCTCGATGGCGAACAGGCATTTATGGCTCGAACGCCCGTTATCGCGGGCGCCTCTGGAACTATTTTATCGCGTAATACTAATAAGTACGTCTGGAGGGGTGCTGGGGTAACCAAGATCGTTGGTAGTGAAATCCTGGAGTCTCGTGGTGAGTTTTTGCTGGAGGATTAAAAGCGAACCTTCATCTCAGCCCTCCCAAACTCCCGACAGGCAACATCCAGCCCGCGCAAAGTCTCTTCCAGATCTTCTACTGTATGCACAGTGGAAACAAAGCGCCGTACACCCGGCAATACATACTGACCTTGCTTCATCAACAACGTATCGAGCTTACGCATACTAGCCTGATCACTGGCCAGAATATCGGCCTGGTTGAGCGGTGTTTTATCCATAAAAAGAATTTGCCATAGCGATCCGGTATTTTGCGCGATAGCCGGGATACTGTGTTGATCCAGTATCTTTTGTGATTCACGGCACAGGTCATCGGCATAGCTATTCATGCGATTGTATACACCGGGTTTGCCAAGCTCATCGAGCATCGCCATGGTGGCTGCGGCCGCAACCGGATTGCCATGTAATGTACCGTTAAAATAAGTATAACCCTGTTGGCCCTTACGCGTTGGATCGCAGAGATCGATGACATCGGCGCGACCAGCGATGCAGGACATAGGGCCACCACCGCCGATGACTTTACCATGCGTGGAAAGGTCGGGATTGATGTCATACCACTGTTGCGCGCCACCGTAGCTTAAGCGGAACCCGGTAACGACTTCGTCCAGTATGAACAGAATATCCTTGTCGTCGCAGATTTTGCGAATGCCGTGCAGAAATTCCGGCTCGGCCGGGATGATGCGTTGTACCGGTTCGGCGATGATGGCGGCGATGTCGTTACCGTGCTCGGCGACGATTTTATTCAGCGTTTCCAGATCGTTATACGGACACACCAGCATGGTTGATACCGTCGCTTCTGGTTGGCCATAGGAGTCAGCTGCTCCCTGCGGATAATTGCCGGTTTGTTTAGGAAAAGTCGAGACTATAGCGTAATCGTGATTGCCGTGATAAGCACCTTCGAATTTTAAAATTTTGTTACGCCCGGTAAAGGCGCGCGCGAGTCGCATGGCATAGGCGGTCGCTTCTGAACCAGTCGTCGCGTAGGCGATTTTTTCTGCGCAGGGAATATCCTTAACCAGGCGCTCAGCGAGTGTCACGGCAACATCGTTAAGCGAACCGAACATGTGCGCACCGCGATCGAGCTGTGCTTTTGAGGCATCGACCACTGCGGGGTGCGAATGACCGAGTATCAGCGCACCGGCACCGCCGACATAGTCTATATATTCATTATCGTCGACATCCCACATGCGCGAGCCCTTGCCGTGCGAATAGATGAGTCGGATTTCTTCGGCGAGTGAATAGCTGCCCAGGCCGGCACCGGGTAA
>CAZYYM010000016.1:0-47534 GCA_964651385.1 uncultured Gammaproteobacteria bacterium
GTTCGGAATGAGCCGGTTCAAAGTCCATTGATGGTTTACTGAGAATAGTATCATGGAATCATTCCTGTTTGACATCTCCTGACCAGATCGATATTTGACAGTATCCCCTCCCCAAAAAGTGCATATAGACGGATTGCTGTGGAGAATAATTTGAAGAACTTATTAAGTTTTTGTTGTGCTCGGGAAGGGTGCCGACGTAGAACCATATCGCCTTACGGATTTCCCTCCAGGGTAGGACTATCGGATAAAAAGTCAGACATAAAATAAAGGCAATACTCATTATGTCTCTCCGTGGTATGGTGACGATTTGTACTGGATTAGGATAATATGCTGCGCTTAATAAGCCGTGACAATCCATAAAGTAGATGCTATGAGTCGTTTGGTCAGATACCTGATCTACTGTTTTATTTTTATCCTGCAAGCCTGTAGCCAATCCACTCGGTACTGGGACGGGGAAGCACCCTACGCACCCACCAGGCCACCTGTGGTTGGCGATATTCTGCATACGGCTACCGGGCACTTTGTTACTCGGCAGCAGCTATTCTCCAGTTTAAATGTTTATCCACTGGTTTATATCGGCGAATTGCACGACAACCCGGCTTCTCATCATTTGGAGCTGGAAATATTGAAAGCATTGCAGCGATTTCGCCCGGGTCGAATATCGCTGGGAATGGAGATGTTTAACATCGAACAGCAGGTGGCACTTGATCGTTGGCTGGCCGGTGAATTGAGTGAGAAGGATTTTCTGCAGGAAAGCCGTTGGTTCGAAAACTGGGGAAGCGATTTTGAACTTTATCGAGCGCTACTGGAATTTTGTCGTGCTCAGAAAATTCCAGTCATCGGTCTCAACACAACCAAAGCACTGGGTCGCAAACTCAGTATGACGCCGTTACATCAACTCGACACCGCAACAAAGCAACAACTTCCTGAAATGGATATGAGCGATCCCTACCAGCGCCGGATGGTCGAAGAGATTTTTGGCGCCCATGGAGCAGGCTCCTCGATGCTAGAGAGTTTTCTGCGACGCCAAACGCTTTGGGATGAATCCATGGCTGCCGCAGTGGCCGATTATATGAAGGAACACCGGGATCGACATATGCTGGTTGTTGCCGGCGGCTGGCACGTGAATTATGGGTTTGGTATTCCGCGTCGGGTGCATCGGCGGCTGCCCGTACCTTATGTGTTGGTAGGCGGATATAACCTTGAAATCCCGAAACAAAAACGTGACCAGCTTATGGATGTGGAAATGCCCGCATTTCCAATGCGCTCAGTCGACTACCTGGTGTATCAGATATACGAAGTATTTAAGGCGCGTGGCGTTAGACTGGGTGTCGGTCTGAATGAGGGAGAGAAACAACCCGGCCTGTTGGTCACCAATGTTGAGCCGGGCTCGGCGGCGGCTCAGGCTGGTATTACCGGTGGTGACCGTCTACTGCGCTTTGACGGTGAAATTCTGGAGGATTATTTTGATCTGATTTATGCGGTTAAGACCCGGCGTGCCGGGGATTCGGTCATTGTCCAGCTGAAGCGAGGGGATGATACTCTCGAGGTGAAAGTTCAGTTTGCCGATATGAAAAAATAAAACCTTAACGTAACCGGTTTATTCCGCAGTCGTTTCATCCTAAGCCCGGCAAACTCCTGGAGATTAATCAAAAGAATTAGCGAATGACAAAAAGTGGTAATAAGCCGTTTTCCGGGCCATTGCCTGCAAGACGCGTCGAGCGACTAACCGCTTCACGTTTCGCTGTATCCCTCATACCTATGTTGTTAGACTGCTAGTGATATTCTTAAGAGAAAAACCGGTTTCGCGTACCCCGGTCAAACCATTTCAATAGGACCGAATCGATCGCTGTGTCCAGCGCGAACCCAAGTTTTTGCGGTAAGGTTTTTTTCTCGGCATATTTAACATGGAAAACATCAGAATTTTCGCAGGCCTTAACAATGTAGTCATCGCTGGTTTTTAATTCATCTACCAGTGATTTTTCAATAGCACGCTGCCCGAACCAGATTTCGCCGGTGGAGACATCGGCAATATTCAATTGAGGACGATGTTGCAAGACAAAGTCTTTGAACAGCATATGAATATCCTGAATATCATCGGTGAACTTTTGACGACCTTCGTCGGTGTTTTCTGCAAACATGGTCAGCGTTCGTTTGTACTCACCAGCGGTAATCATTTCGAAATCAATTTCATTTTTTTTCAGCAGTCGGTGGAAATTTGGCAGTTGAGCGATAACACCGATCGAGCCAATGATTGCAAAAGGCGCTGCGAGCAGTTTACTGGCGACGCAGGCCATCATGTATCCACCACTAGCGGCAACTTTGTCGACGCAGATAGTCAGATTGATGCCATGGTCTTTGATCCGCTGTAACTGCGAGGAAGCCAGACCGTAAGCGTGCACCATGCCGCCCCCGCTTTCGAGACGGAGTAATACTTCATCCTGGTTTTCCGCCAGGGACAGTACAGCGGTAATTTCTCGGCGCAGACTGGAAACGCCCGAAGCTTTCATGTCACCGTGAAAATCGAGGACATACAAGCGAGGTTTACGCTCGTGCTTAAAATCTTCGCCATTCTTCCTTTTAGCGGCTTTCTTTAACGTTTTAATATTGGCCTTACGCTCCGCTTTTTCAGTTTTGTGGCGCTGTTTGGCCTCGAATTTATGGGCCTCCGGATCAAGTACGGTGGCACATAGTGCATCACGCAAGATATCAATGTCGTCATTGACTTTGGTGACCTCGATATGGCCCTCAGAGGCCTTTCGAGTGCGCATACCGGTGGCTACAGAGGCAACCACTACAAGGAGTATGGCGACCACGATGGTCAATGCTTTGAGCGCAAACAGTCCGTAATCGAAGAAGAATTCTGCCATGGGAAAAATACTATGTTGGTAAGTAAAGATTGCGCATGATACGCCGCTGGCAGAAGAAAAAAAGGGCGGAAATCATCCCCGCCCTTTTTGTTTTAAAAGTTTAAGCTGGAACTCAAGCAAACTGGTTCATGGTGTTGTCTTTACCCGAAGCTTTCAGAGCCTGTGCCCCAGAGAAGTATTCCTTGTGATCGTCACCCATATCAGAGCCGGCCATGTTCTGGTGTTTGACGCAGGCAACGCCCTGGCGAATTTCCTGGCGCTGTACCTGTGCGACATAACCGAGCATGCCTTCGTCACCGAAGTAATCGCGAGCCAGTGTGTCGGTTGACAATGCAGCTGTGTGATAAGTCGGCAAAGTAATCAGGTGATGAAAAACACCGGCGACGCGTGCCGCGTCAGCCTGGAAGGAGCGGATTCGATCATCGGCCGTGATGGCCAGTTCGGTATCGTCGTAGTCGACGCTCATCAACGCATCTCGGTCATATGCTGTCACGTCTTTTCCTGCTTTGCTCCAGGTATCGAACACCTGCTGGCGGAAGTTCAATGTCCAGTTAAAGGAAGGACTGTTGTTGTAGAGTAACTTGGCATTTGGAATGACTTCGCGAATGCGATCAATCATGCCGCCGATTTGAGCTAGATGTGGCTTTTCGGTTTCAATCCAGAGCATGTCTGCACCGTTACGCAGAGCAGTAATGCCGTCGAGTACACATCGGTCCTCACCGCTACCTTCTTTGAAACGAACCAGACCATTCGGCAGGCGAACCGGCTTAACCAGTTTGCCTTCCTGCTTGATGACCATGTCTCCATTACCGATTTCATCGGCCGAAACAGGTGTAGTTTCAAGGAATGCATTGTATTGTGAAGCCAAATCACCTTCTGAAGTGCTAACCGGGATCTTCTGAGTCAAGCCGGCGCCGAGCGAATCGGTACGCGCGACGATGATGGCATCTTCAACACCGAGTTCGAGGAACGCATAACGAACGGCGTTTATCTTGGCAATGAAGTCTTCGTGGGGCACAGTAACTTTACCGTCCTGATGGCCGCATTGTTTGACGTCGGAAACCTGGTTTTCGATCTGGATGCAGCAGGCGCCTGCTTCGATAATTTTCTTGGCCAGCAGGTAGGTTGCTTCTTCGTTGCCGAAACCGGCGTCGATATCGGCAATAATCGGCACGATGTGAGTTTCGTAGTTGTCGATCTGCTTCTGTATGCCTTTTTCTTTAACACTGTCACCCGCCTCACGTGCTGCGTCGATCTCACGGAACAGCCCGCCGAGTTCACGGGCATCAGCCTGACGCAGGTAGGTGTAAATTTCTTCGATGAGTTGCGGTACCGCTGTCTTTTCGTGCATAGACTGATCGGGTAAGGGACCGAATTCAGAACGAAGTGCGGCAATCATCCAGCCGGACAGGTAAATATAAGATCCCTTGGTAGTTTTTATGTGCTTTTTGATCGCAATCATTTTCTGTTGCGCGATGAATCCGTGCCAGCAACCGAGTGATTGTGTGTATTTAGAAGAATCACCGTCGTAAGCCTCCATGTCCCCGCGCATGATTTTGGCGGTATATCTGGCCACGTCCAGACCGGTTTGAAATCGATTTTGTGCACGCATACGGGCAACGGATTCGGGATTGACAGCATTCCAGCTATCGCCCTGGGCTGCGCAGAGGGACGTTACTGCTTCGATGTCCTGAGTGTATTGGCTCATGGTTGACCTTCAATAATGTGAGTAGTTTAGGATGGTATTAATAGTAGGCCAAGGCGATCTATAATTGAAATAAATGAACGTTATATCTATTATTCATCAAACGAATAAAGGTAGCTGAATTAAGATGCAAACAGGCAAAATTGATCTCAATCTCCTCGAATATCTGGATGTACTGCTCCGGGAAAGAAACGTTACCCGGGCCGCCAACCATCTGGGTCTGAGCCAGCCGGCGATGAGTAATAGTTTGCGCAGGCTGCGTGTGCTTTTCAACGACCCGTTATTGGTTCGTACCAGTGGAGGCATGACCCCGACTGAACGAGCGATTGAATTACAGCCGATGATTCGTGATGTATTGGCCACGGTGGATAAGGCCATTCAGCCGGTTACTGAATTCCAGACATCGACTGCCGGACGAGTGTTCCGAATCATGGCAAGCGATTATGCGGAATCGACTATTTTTCCAAGCATATTGCAACGTTTGCGCGAAGAGGCCCCCGGCGTTTCCCTGGATATTATGACACCGAGTGATGTCAGCTTCCAGGATGTTGAGCAGGGAAAGGTAGATATGGTCATCAACCGATTTGACTCGATTCCTCAGTCATTTCACCAGATGACTATCTGGAGAGATCATTTTGCCTGCCTGTTTAGCGCCGATAACCCGATTTGCGAAAATTTCAATCTGGAGACCTATTTACAGGCCCAACATGTCTGGGTTAGCAAAACCGGAATGGGTGTCGGTGTCGGCATCGACCCGGATGACGTGCAGCGTCTTGGTTGGGTTGATGAAGCATTGAGTCGGTTTAATCGAAAACGCCATATCACTGTGTTCACGCGGCATTATCAGGCCGCCATGTTGATGGCTGAGCAGACGGATTTGATTGTTACAATACCGGCCCGGGCGGGGAAGTTGCAGGCGCATAATCGGCGCGTAGTAATAGCAGAACCGCCGTTTGAGATTCCATCGATCGATTTAAAAGTGGCCTGGAGTCCCTTGTTGCAGCACAATCCGGCGCATCAGTGGATGCGTCGGCTGATTGTAGAAGTGGCGCAACGGCAGGAATAACCGATATCAAATATGTTTGACCAACACGCCAATGTTAATAATACAGCTCTACCAACCCTGGCGGTCACCATTGGCGCCGCTATCTGGGGTATATTCTGGTTACCGTTACGTTATATAGAACAACTTGGCATGTCGGGATTGTGGGCTGTGGTGTTGTCCAGTTCGGTGCCACTGATAATATTGTTGCCATTATTAATTTACTACCGTAAACAGGCTAAGAGCAAGCCTGCAACTATCCTGATAATTGCCTTGCTCAGTGGCGCTGCGGTGACGTTTTATAGTATCGGCCTCATCTATACAACCGTAGTACGAGCGACATTGTTGTTCTATTTAACGCCGGTCTGGTCAACGATTATTGGTATTTTCATGTTGCAGGAAAGGGTTAAATGGAACCGTTGGATGGCAATCGTTCTCGGTCTAATGGGTTTATACGCTATTGTCGGCGGCGCTGGAAGTGATAGTCGGGCAATTAATATTGGTGACTGGTTTGGTCTGGCATCGGGTATCTGCTGGGGTTTGGCAGGGGTACTGATTAAAAGAAACCCGAATATTGGTGTCCCCATCATGGTTTGTTGGCAGCATTTGT
This sequence comes from uncultured Gammaproteobacteria bacterium, assembly GCA_964651385.1. Taxonomy (GTDB): domain Bacteria; phylum Pseudomonadota; class Gammaproteobacteria. The sequence goes on from CAZYYM010000016.1 coordinate 6,228, forward strand.
TTGCATTTCTATTGGCATTGCTGTGCTGTATCTGGCTGACTGGTATTGAACAGATGCCGGAATTTTCAGTGTGGCTGGCAGCTACCCCGGCTATCGCCGGTTATAGCTGGTTTGGTCTGATTCCGAGTTTGTTTGCAATATTCTGGGCATCAAGCCGACTGTTTCCAGGGCGGGTCGGTATATTGATGATGACCGAGGTGATGGTGGCTGTTGTCAGCGCGGCATTTTTCCTTGATGAACCGGTTTTGATTTTGGAATGGCTAGGTGTGGTGTTGATCATTGGCGCCGGCGTACTGGAGGTCACTGGCAGCGATCAGGCAGTGGCTTTGGATCAACAATAATTAGCGGGTATTTATTGCTGTTCGATTGATTGCAGGTATTCATCCAGTTTCGCATCCGCTTCATCGCCAAAAAATATTTTACAGGCTTCTTTCAGCCCCGGTGCAGTGGCCAGATCTGCGTCGCGCACTACCAGGGAAATTTTCGAACGTCGGCGTAAAAAGTCTTCGAGCTTTGTAATCATCTCGCGACGACCGGAAAGCTCGATTTCACCGCGCAGGTATTCGCCCAGTTCGCCAGACCATTTTTTCTCGGGATAAGGAGTGTCTATAGCAAAACCCCGGATAATAGAGGTCACTTCATTGCCGACATTCAGGCAGTCGGTTAATTTGCCACCGAATATGCTCAAATGTTGATCGTGCGGATTTACGTTAATGGCATGCTTGCGCGATAACTTGACCCAGGGCCCGCAAGCGTTAATCAATACTCTGGAGCGAATCGAAAAACTATCGCCGAGAGTGAAGCCGCCGATACGGCACCGTTAATGCCGACACCGATGATAAGTACGTCGTAGGTTTCGTTAGCCAGTTTTTCAATATTACTATTTCGCAAGTCCATATAATCGATATACTGTATTGGGCGATTTGTATTTCACATTGCGTTATTTAGGAACATGTTAAAGGGTACAATGGATCCATGAATCAATTTAATTGTATTGTCTACTTGAGTAATATTGCTACTGGTGTTATTAACGAATTTTACATTGCAAGCAGATCATTAAATTGGAGGTCTGGTGTCCATTAACGATAAAATAGTGACTGATCTGGTCAATAACCATATCAACTTTGTTACCTCGGTACCCTGCAAGCAGTTGGCTGGGGTTATCGAAAAAATTGAGCAATGCGAAGGCATTTACCATATTCCCGCTAATAAGGAAGACGAGGGCATGGGTTTATGCGCGGGTGCCTTCATGGGCGGTAAACGTCCTGCGATTATTATGCAAAACACAGCAATCGGTGTGACCATAAATACATTGGTGACATTGATTCAGTACTATCGTATGCCGCTACCGATGCTGATCAGTTACCGCGGGGAACTGGGTGAACCAGTAGCCTGCCAGGTCGAAATGGCAGTACATACCAAAGCTCTGCTCGCGCAATTGCAAATACCCACTTACCACTTACATAAAGAAAGTGATGTGGACGAATTCGATAGCATTTTAAAATATACATTTATGTGTAATAAAGCGGTCGCCATTCTGACCGATGCCGGTTTCTGGCAGGGGTATTGATCATGATTCGTTCTGAAGTTTTAAAAAGTCTGGTGCCGGTTATATCTGATCATTTCGTGGTTTGTAATATCGGTCTGCCAAGCCAGGAACTGCATATGCTGGATGACCAGCCGAGTAATTTTTATATGCTCGGCACGATGGGTTTATCGTCTTCTATCGGGCTTGGCCTCGCTTTGGCGCAGAGACAGAAAGTAATCGCGATTGACGGCGACGGCTCGGTATTAACTAATTTGGGCACTCTGCCAACGATAGCTAACAATATCTCAGATAATTTTACTTTATTGATTATCGACAACGGCAGCTATGGTTCCACCGGTGATCAGCCTACCTATGCCGGCAAAAAGACTTCGTTGACTGCGGTTGCCAAAGCCTGTGGTTGTGACAATGTCATCGAATGCAAAGCCGAGCAGGCCGCAGATACCATGCAGGCGGCACTTGATAGTAACAGGATGACCATTGTTGTTTGCAAGTGCGAATCGGGCAATATCAAAGTTCCGGTTATTTCACTGGATCCCGTTGTTATCCGGAATCGATTTATGAATGAGTTGAAAACCAGGAATGCCTGAATTCCGATAATATTTCGAGGGAAAATTCAATTTCCGAACAATATTGGCGGCTGTGAGCCTGAACGGGTTTATCGGTTTCCAGATGGCGTGAAAAATTAAAAAACTTCAGAAATGTATTGGTGAGCAGTGAATCGGGACAAAAGCCGAAACAGGTAAGCCGACATTATTCACCGCATAGGTAATTAAGTTGATTCACTCAGAAGTAAATCTGCGACTGTCCCCGAGTCGTATTTCAGCTGGCGTTTCAGCCGCCCGAAAGATGGGTTAGCTCGAACACATAAATAGCCAGATAGACCTCATAGCAGATCAACAGATAATAACCGGCGCAAAAGACTTGAAGCAAATGCTCGACGCTAAAGGATCTGAAAAACTTTCGCCGCGCTGCGGCGACCAGAATTATCAATGAAAAAGATGTGATACCAATTTTGACAATTACAAATCTGTCGACGCTATTCTCCAGCATTAATGCCATGATGGTATTTGCTTCGGTTGCGCCCTCATTGATTAGATTTAGAGTTAGCAGCGCATCGGTGCAACTGAGCAACAGAACGCCTAATGCGAGATACAGAATGCGTGGCTCGTGCCAGTCAAACATAAACTGATGTGCATCGGCCATCCGCCGATTGTTCCGGCGCCGGGGACGAAAATTGCCGTATAGAAAAGCCCACCAGATACTATTGCGTCGTTTTATAGCGTGGCGTCGTTCAGTCGACGGATTAGGTAATGGACACTCCTCGATGTTTAATTGGCTCAACACAGGATTTTCTGAATTATCGGCATCGAAAGTATTCAAATCAACCGCTTCAGGTCCACTTGAGTAAGTATTTTTTGTTTGGAAATCCTTATTTTTGCAATTTGACATGATTCGAACATGGTACGCGCCCGGTCGACCAAAAAATTTGATGTAGTTGGCACTTTGGTCATCTGGAGTTACTCGATGTTCTGTGTGAGTATCTGTTAAGGTCACCTGGTATCACTAACAAAGGTCATTTGGCTCTATAATTGAATAGGTTCTGCTATTCACAATACATGACTTAAAGGTAATACTCTGGTATAAATAAGTTAGTGTGCGTAAGACACATAATACAACCGAGGAGGTGATTCACGCTCGAATTCCCTCAAAATAACTTAATATAGCAATCTGTAATCGAGACAATACTTATGAAATCTATGAAAAAATATAGTCGTTTTGCGGCAGCCGCCATCGTTGCGTCAACGATGGCATCCACTGCTGTTGCTGATGTCAATGTCGCATTCTTCCTGGAATGGGCAACACCCAACCAGGTAGCTAAAGTCACCAAAGCCTACGACGAAGCAATGGGTACCACTGTAAACTGGACCAATTTCGATGCGGGCACGCAGATGACCGAAGCCATGCTTGCGGGCGATATTGATATTTCTTACAGCCAGGGCCTGGCGCCTTTTATCAATGCGGTTAACGCCAACGCGCCTATTAAACTGGTTTCAATCGCTGTCCAATATCCTGCAAACGATTGTTTTGTACGGGATGGTCTTGGCATCGATAGTTCAAATGCTTCCGAATTGGAAGGTCAGGCAGTTGCTGTACCCCTGGCAACCATGGCTGACTACAGCTTCCGGATGATGATGCGTGCGCTTGATGTTGATATCAGTAAAATCAAGGTAATCGATCAGGCGCCGGCTGATGGTGCTGTTTCTCTAGCCGATGGTAGCGTAGCCATGGCCTGTATTTTTGGCGGGAACTCGGCGGCAAAGGCAGGTGAGGTAGGAAAACCATTAATGTCTCCGGCGCAAAAGAAAGCAGCCGGTATAATCAGCTTTGACGTCGTTTCTGTAACCGAGAAATTTGCTCAGGAAAATCCAGATTTATTACGTACTTTTATTGAAGTAACGGCTGCAGCCGATGCTGCGTTCGATAATAGTGATTCCCAAATGAGTATCATTGCCAAAGATGCGGGAATGACGATTGAAGGTGCACGGCAACAGATGAAAACATTTATATTTCCGACACCCAAGCAACAATTAGAAAAATACTTCAACAAAGGTGGGTTAGCTGATGTTGCAATTGGCATCGTTGGTAATGCTTTTGCAACTGCCGAAAACCCTGCGTTATCAGATTATAGCGTTACGATTGATACGTCTTTTCTGAAGTAATCTAATACTGAAATGGCCGGAATTTATATTCCGGCCTTTTTTTCATGTCGAGGTACATTTTCGAATGAGACAAAATCAGCGGTGAAATAACATGAGTGACTTGCATTTAGATAATCTCAATATGGTCTTTGAGATGCCGTCAGGGGGTAGCGTGCATGCGTTAAAGGATGTCAGTTTCACGCTGAAGAAGGGGGAGCTATTATCGGTACTCGGGCCATCGGGCTGCGGTAAAACAACCCTGCTCAACATAATAGCGGGTTTTCTTCGACCGACTGGTGGTCAGATTAATCTGGGAGCTGATGAAATCGATGGACCCGGTGTGAATCGGGGCATGGTATTTCAGCAGGGCGCCTTGTTTGAATGGCTGACCGTGGCCGAGAACGTCAATTTCGGATTACGAATGAAACACGCCGATGAGGAAGATACTGCAAAAAAAGTCGAAGAATGGCTCGATATTGTTGGTTTACAGGGATTTGGTGACACACCCACTTACCAACTCTCGGGTGGTATGCAACAACGCATAGCGTTGGCTCGTTGCCTGATTAACGACCCCGAATTGATATTAATGGATGAGCCACTGGGGGCGCTCGATGCTTTGACCCGCGAAAAAATGCAAACCCTGGTTTTAAAAATCTGGAAGGAAACCGGCAAGACGATCATGATCATTACGCACTCTGTCGAAGAAGCATTGTTATTAGGCGAGCGACTATTTGTAATGGCTCCGAGACCGGGTCGTTTGCATAAAGAATACCGCCTGCCATTCGCAGAGCAGGGTTTAACGGAAGATCCGCGTGAAATCAAAAAGACGCATGACTTTTCTGAAGTGCGCGAAGAAATATTGACCATGATCTGGAATATGGAAGAAGAAATCATGGGCAAAACGGATGTTGCCTAGCGGTCATAAATTGGTTGGAAAAACAAATACTACAAGCTAAACGGACAATACCGGGATAACACTATGATTGTCGGAACTCTATTTATTATTTTCATCGGTTTATTGATCTGGTCAATTATTTACGGGCGGAAGTTAATCCGGACCGAAAAAACCGATGCCGTATTTGGCAATCCTGTCAAAGCCCTTGGCGGTTGGCACTGGGTTATCGCAGGCGTTTCGACCATTTTGATTTTCTGGTTTTATTTTTCCTGGGATGCTGCCCGCGCCTATTTCCCGGATGCGGCGAATGAGCTATGTCAGGTTGCCAAGTTTAACCGTACTGTCAACCCCATTCGTTCAAATTTCCCACTTGATAATCGATTATTAAATGGTACCAAGCTGTTACAGCGCAACTATGACCAGATCAATGAGATGGCTGCACAACTTGGTGATCGAGATTTCAATGCCACCGACCGTGCCGAACTCGAGGCAATAATTGCCGATATGCATGCAGCGCTTGCTGCTCAGGCCGATCCCCGTTTGATTGATCTTGAAGTGGCCGGAAAATTTAGTGATATCGCAGTCAGGATTAACCAGTTAATCAAAGATTTTTCCTCTGCGGATTATCCCGGCCCCGCTGACCCGGCTGCGATGGAAAAAGCGCTGGCCCAGGCAGGCTGGGGTGAAAGTTCGCTTGAAATTCCCGCGCTGGCTTTAACCGATCGTGGTCGTAAGTTTGCCGCTGCCAGTTTGGTGATGGATAAAATTTCAAAGGATTTTCGTTCGATCAAAAATAATGGTAGCCAAATTACCAAAATACTTCAGGATTTAAAGGCGCGGTATAAGGCCTTCGTTATTGATCAGAGTGGTGATGAAAATTCCATCGCCGAACGCAAGGCGTTTCTTAAACAAATCGATAAAGTTTACAAACGCATCGACGACGGCAAGGTATTTCCACCAGCGATGACTCAGGTTGTTGAAGATGCCTTGATTTCACTGGAGGAAGAGAAAATAAATCAGCAAGGCAGTCTGTATTATATCAATGCCTTTGCAATGCCTGGGGGTGATATTCTTGCCGGCAACAACGCCTGTTCCGAGCAGGGTTCGGGGCGCTGGTTGCCAAAGCCGTCGGATACCCTGGCTACTTTTGTGCACATGATGGATCCAGATGTCGGCTACAAAGGTATTCCACTGCTGTGGTATAAAATGAAACCCGTACCCGAAATGATTGGATTTATCATACCCGACTGGATTGCGGATTTAGTACCGGGGCATTACCCGAGGCATGATGATTCAGGCCAGGTTCTAAGTAATTTCAAAGGCTCAGTATACAATTTTGCGACCGGTAATTATGAATGGTTTTCTGTTCCTATTCCTATGGGTCATATCTGGGATTCTATCATGCGCGTACTGACAGGCCTGTTTTTCGGTATCGTTCTCGGCGTACCCCTGGGCCTGTTTATGGGACTTTCACGATTTGCCAAGGGATTTTTTGATCCACTAGTCGAGTTATATCGCCCTATACCGCCGTTGGCCTGGGCGCCATTAATTTTAACTATTTTCGGTATTCAGGATGACGGTAAAATATTTCTGCTGTTCATGGTGGCGTTTGCGATTATGATAATTTCGGCACGGACCGGAGCAACCGGCACCCAACTTTCTAAAATTCACGCGGCGCATTCACTCGGTGCGAGTAAAAGACAGATCATCCGACAGGTTATTTTACCGAACTCACTCCCCGAAATTCTAACCGGTATCAGAATTGCTATCGGCGTCTGCTGGGGTACCCTGGTCGCGGCTGAAATGCTGGCCGGTACTACCGGTATAGGTTTTGTCGAAAATGTCGCCCGTAAACAGTCTGATTACGAAATCATCTGGATGACGATTCTTTTATTGGGCTTACTTGGCCTGATGTTCGATATGATCATGCGCTGGGTCATCAAGCATGCTATCCCCTGGCGTGGTAAAGGCTAGCGAATCGGACAATACCTGATTTATAATTCGGTAATTCAGGTATTGTTATTTTTGTCCAATGAAATTTTTTTTTCGTCTTATACGCTGGCCGTTGGGCCAGCTCATTATTCTGATGGACTGGTTTACTCGCCCCAGGCAGGTGGTCAATCCCCCGGAAAAACAGGCTGAACTTGACCAGAAAACGGCATCGATGAAGTTATACCACTTTAAACAATGTCCGTTCTGTGTCAAAACGCGTCGTACCATTCGCCGGCTCGGCTTGAACATAGAAAACCGTGACGCCCGTAATGATCCGAAATGGAATCAGGAACTCGTCATCGAAGGTGGAAAGTATCAGGTTCCATGTTTACGCGTGGCCAACGATGACGGTTCTGTGGAATGGTTGTACGAATCGAGCAAAATTAACCACTATCTCGATCAGCGCTTTGGGTGAAAGTAAATGGCATGTCAGTGATGCGCGATCAAGGATGGCGTGGTAACAAGGCCTAAAAAGTTTCGAAATTAGTTTTAAAAGACTCGATAATTCTATAAATACTCTGTCATCGTAGAAAATGAGGATGGCGAAAATTATCTGGATCGCAAGGCCGAATATCGGAAGCAGCTTGATGCTTCGTTCAGTATTGGGATCGCGGAATCGATTGTACCCGGCTAGTTGGTGAACTTAGGGCTTTACGGACGGTCGAAGTGGCATCGACCGATTAATAAGAGGAAGGTGGTGAAAATCCGAATCCGTCTGGTCAAAATATTGTTGGTTACGGCGATGATCGTTGTGACTGGCTGTGCCTACATGTCAATCATTAAAGCACCTGAAGTTGTTCCGGGCAGTAGCCTGAAAATTAATCAGTCATTTTATGCATTGCCTAATGGTAGCCATGTTTATTTCCAAAATGGTGCGCATCTGCCGGTCGGGCAACTGGATACCTGGTCTAATTATTGTGTATTGTATGTATATAACGATCAGCACGAAGCCGACTATATTACCTCGGTACAGCCCGGGTATTTTCCGGTGATATATACTAAAAATGGTCGCGAGGTTGTTGAATATAAAGCTAAGCCGATCGGGACTGCTACTTTGATGGCCTCGCTTGAATGGCAAGGTATCGACCTGCCCAGTTATATTCTCTACCGAACAGACATGCGACTAAATTCCATCGAGCAGCCCGATGTGAGATTTTTAAGCTGCTATCAAAAAGCCAGTATATACGGAGATTACTTTCCGAAGCTTGGGGAAATGAGGCAGGCGTTGGGTGAAGTGATTCAAATAATAACCCCCGATTCTTAAGACCTTCCAATTTAGGTGGCATCACTCATGATTGGATACACCGATTTTTAAGGTAAAGATATCGATGGCGACTACTCGTACTATAGCGCCCAGGTTCGGATTTGGCTGATAGACTACTAGTGTTCTCCTGATATATGCAGCAGGGGCTTATCAGCAGCGGTCGGTAAACTTGTTTTTACCTCGAATAAAGTTAGTAGTGTGTCAAATAGAACATCGTGGGAGTTAGGTACATCCTTTAGTGCTAGACTTTTCGGGTAATCGATATCGGAAGAACTACCGCCCCAGACAATTGTCGGTACCATAGTCTGTGCTTCGGGTGCGATGCTGTACGGTAGTCCATGCAGAAACAGACCGGATTCCCCGAGCGATTCTCCGTGATCACTGACGTACAACATCGAGGTTTCAAATCGCGGGGAATTCAATTTTAGCAGATTGATCACTTTTGAGAGAAAGAAATCGGTATAACGAATGCTGTTGTCGTAAGCGTTTATCAGTTCCTCCTGGCTACAACTGGATAACTCGATAGATTGGCAGGCGGGTTTAAAATATTCGAATTCAGCAGGATAGCGTTTGTAGTAGGCGGGGCCATGGCTACCCATCTGGTGCAATACAATCAGGATGTCACCGGTTTGAGCATCGATATAGTCCTGTAAGCCCCGCAGCATTCCGATATCGCGGCATTCCAGGTCGCAAACAGGATTTACTGCCGGATCGCGGAAATTTTGATAGGAATGCCTGGTTGCGACTCCCTTTGAACTGGAATTATTGTCTCGCCACAAAATATTGACGCCGGCTCTATGCAGTAAATCCAGAATATTTTCGGTATGGGCAGCAGTAGCGGTAGAGAATTGATCGCGGGTTGCATAGGCGAACATGCAGGGTACCGATATAGCTGTTGACGTTCCGCAGGAACTGATTTTGCTGTAGCTAATCAGGTTATCTTGCTGCTTCAGTATTGGATTTGTCGGTCGATGATAACCGTTCAGGGAAAAGTGATCAGTACGTGCAGTTTCACCAACCACTAATATGACTAATTCTCGATCCTGGTCGTTTATTATCGATACGTCGGTCTTTAATTGCGTATAACCAGCCACTTCTGATGATCGGCTCGTTAGAGCGATTAATTTACCGATTGAATAAATAGGATAAACAGGATTGGTATAATAGCGAACAGGCTTATGAGCGCGAAAGAAGCTCGCGTATTGATCGTTCGAAATATATACAATCAATAATGCCGTCGATAGCGAAGTCACAGCCATCAAAGCTGTCAGACTGAATCGACGCCACAAGCGGGAGTTTTGATAAGGAAAATACCAAATCAGAACAATTGGAAACACTCCTAGAACCAATAAACGAAAGAGTAGCTCGTAACTGATCAAATCACTCGATTCCGATATATTGGTTTCCAAGACATTCGTAAGCATGTCGATGTCGATGACAGCACCAAAATGGTCGGTGAAATAACCAGTTATTGCCGAGAAAAGAATACAGACCGAGACGAATAAACGGGTAGGTAGAAAAAGGCAGAAAGCGCTTTGCACGAAAATCAGTATTGCTGCCAGAAACAGCGTTATTGAAATCAGGAAATCAGCATTCTCATGCCAGGGATAAATAGCGCTAACATGTCTGAAAAACGTCACATTAGCAGTCGCCAATAGAAACGCAGAACTGATTAATATGATTGAATATGACTTTAATTTCATCGTGTCCGGTCGGTGAAAACCATTCTGTTAATGTTAGAGGTAACCCGTATTGGGTCAATTTACAGTCAGTAGTCTATCGATGGATTCTTAAGTTTTGCTTAAACTCGTAAGACCACGACATTGAACTATATCGTTCAACAAAGAATTGCTATTTGGCACTACTGTCAGGCATTGTTATAATGAAAGCCGCCCATACCTTTCTATTATGAACATTAAAAGTACCCAATTTGCGATCGGTCAGCTGGTTCGTCACCGCACATACCCATTTCGCGGTGTCATCGTCGATGTCGATGCGGAGTACAATAACAGCGAAGAATGGTGGCAGTCTATTCCAGAAGCAGTTCGTCCCCGCAAAGATCAACCTTTTTACCACTTGCTCGCCGAAAACGAAACCAGTGTTTACGAAGCTTATGTATCGGAGCAGAATCTGTTAATTGATGATTCGGGTGGGCCGATTCGGCACCCACAGGTAGCAGAAGTGCTTGGCGAATTTCGGGGCGACAGTTATGCCGTTCCGAGCCTCATGCAAAATTAATGAGATAATTCAAAAGTTCTTCAGGATCGACTAGATAAATTCGATATAATCCGTTCGACTCCGAGTAGACGAACAACTTATGGCCTATAAACGAATGGTGGTTGAAACAGGCATGGGACTTTCCGGCTGGTGACTATACCAAAGGGGCTGTGTAAACGCAGTGCGATACTCTCCGGCATATTTCCTCAAAGCCAGAACTGGCCTAGTCGATGAAGCCGCATATTGATCGCGACAAGTCTCTGGAAGCGCTTTTGCAACAATTACAAAAGTCAGCTGAGACGTCTTTCGAAAATGCAACACCGATACCTTCTGCACTAAACCATTCGAAAGCTTTTCTCGCATTGGAAAAGAGCAAGGTGTTCCTGCAGGAATGGATTTGCATCGGGCGAGAAGACGAAGTTGCCATTGCGGGTGATTACCTGACACATCAAATCGCCGATGTACCTGTACTGGTGGTTAGACAACAGGATAAACAGCTCTGTGCCTTTGTTAACGTTTGCGCACATCGGCGGGCCTGCCTGGTCTCAGGCAAAAGCGGTTCTACCAAGAAATTTACCTGTCCATACCATGCCTGGACTTATGATTGCAGTGGAGTGCTCATTCGCGCGCCCTATATGGAGATGAAGCAGGATTTCGATCCATCAAAACATGGCTTACGTCCGCTAAATCTAGAAACCTGGGAGGGTTTCATTTATGTTTCTGTCTCGGATCATCCTCGAACCCGGCTGGCCGATGTACTCGCACCTTTTTGTGACAACATTGTCGGTCGCTTTGATATGGGCTGTTACCAGACTGTATTTCGTGAAAGTATGGTTTGGAACGCCAACTGGAAAAATTTGATCGAAAATTTCTCCGAAAGTTACCACGTGCCAATGGCGCATGGCAAAACATTCGCACAACATGACAAGGCCCTGGCAGATTATAGTTGCGGCGAAGACAGCGATAATTTTAGTTATCATCGGGCAGCACAGCCGGCTGATAGCGGACCGGGTGCAGCGCATCCTGACAATCATCGACTCGAAGGCGACTGGCGACGCATGATGATCGATTTCTGTATTTTCCCCTGCCATTTGGTGACACTAATGCCGGACTACCTCTGGTACATTTCGGTGCAGCCAAAAGGCGCCGATCAAATGTTGGCAAGCTGGGGAGTGGCGATGCCTCCTGAAGTGTTGGACGATGTGCCAACGGAAGAATACGACAACTGGCTGGCAAAATTCAGGCATTATATGGAACTAGCTAATGGTGAAGATAAGGCACTGGTAGAAGCCTTGCATCGGGGAACCAATTCACCCGTTTTACCCGATGGCACTTATCACCCGTTGGAACGCAACCTGTGGCAATTTGTGCGTTATTTAAATCGCCTTTGCGGAAATCATAATTAAATGACGCGATACCGCTCGCCCGCGCCAAAGAAGGCCGCTTATATTACCCCGGAAGGCATGCGTCTATTGGAACGGGAACAAAAAGCCATCTGGTTGACGCGGCGAGAAGTGGTGGCGGCCTTATCGGCAGCAGCTGCCGAGGGGGATCGTTCAGAAAACGCCGAGTATATTTATCGCAAAAAAGAGCTAGGCGGGATTGACCGGCGCATTCGCTATCTACAAAAGAGGTTACCCGATTTAATAGTTGTCGATCAAAAGCCAGCGAGTGACGACCACATCTATTTTGGTGCTACCGTGCGTCTCGAAGATGAAAATAATGAAACACAGGTGTATCGTATTGTCGGTCCTGACGAATTTGATCGTGAGGCGCACTATATCAGCATTGACTCTCCTCTGGCGTGCGCCCTGTTAAAACACAAACTCGGTGAAGAGATCGAGGTGTGGGTACCCGATGGGCCAACTACCTATTTGATTACCGAAATAAACTACGACGGCTAACCTGCCAGGGAACAGAGAATTTCGGCACCCTGCAATAGCTTGTCATTCGGTACTGTATAACAGATACGGAAATGACTATTGCGTTCGCTAAATACTGAACCAGGAATGACCAGGACATTATGTTCGATCGCGAGCTCGGTAAAACTATCACCGTTATATCCCTCCGGCGCTTTGACGAACAGATAAAACGCTCCATCGGCAGCACCGACTTTGAATTTTCCGGAAAGTGCCTCGTACATCAAATTTCGTTTTATCTCGTAATCGGATAACTGTTCGCCCATGTCGGTATGGGGGCATGCCAGTGCCGCTTGTTGAGCAACACTGGGTGCACAGACAAAACTGTACTGTTGCAACATTGCCATGGCTTCGATGATTTCAAGCGGGCCTGCGGCATAGCCCAGTCGCCATCCGGTCATGCCGAATGATTTGCTGTGTCCGGCGAGCACCAGGCAGTTTTCAGTATATTCCGAAATGGATCGCATCGTGGTATAGGCGAAATCGCGATAGATCTCGTCGGTTATTACGAGTATGCCATGTTTATCACATAATGCCGCGATGGCTTCCAGCTCACTATTGTTGAACACACGCCCTGTCGGATTGCCCGGACTATTGAGTAATAATATTTTTGTTCTTGAGGTAATTAGTGAGGCGAGTTTGCCCGCGTCGATTGAAAATCCATCATCATAGGTATCGAGGTAAACCGCTTTTCCAGCGTTCAAATTTACCAGATGCTTATACATCACAAAATAGGGATCCGGGATGATGACTTCATCTCCTTCATCGACCAATGCCAGCAGCGACAGGAATAGCCCACCACTTACGCCCGAAGTTATCAACATCTGTTCGAGGCGATAGTCGCGACCTGTAAAAGCCTTTTCATCTGCGATGAGCTGCTCACGTAGCGGCACTATGCCGTTAGTGGGTGTATAACTGTTATAACCTTGTTCGATTGCGTCGATAGCGGCAGACTTGACCGTATCCGGCACGTCAAAATCGGGTTGGCCGATGCTTAGATTGATAGGGTCCTTCATGCTGCGCGCCAGCTCAAATATGCGACGGATACCGCTGGCGTCAACGTAACTGGTACGTTTTGCTAGTAGTGACATGTTCATTCCTGTTCGTGGTTTTTAGGGAATACTATCACCATCAAGATAAAACCAACGACCATCTTCTTTGCTAAAACGGCTTAACTCGTGTATTTTTTCAGCTTTGCCGTTTACTTTATATCGAGCGATAAATTCGACAATGGCACTGGTTTCTGCGGATTCATGCTTGAGGATAGTTAAACAGACCCACTTAATATTCTTTTGAGCAGCCAGGTTAAGACTTTTTGGACGGGTATTGCGATGCCAGCTTTGCAGTAAATAGTGTTCTTCGTTATGGATAAAGGCAGTATAACGCGACCGCATTAGTTGCTCGGCAGTTTCGGGTAATTTACCAGACAAAAAAAGCCCGCAACAGAGATTATATGGTTGACCGGAATCGCAGAGGCAGATGTTATCTTTTTTCATCGATTCAAAAAACGGCGGGGGTTCCTGCCGTTAACTTAGCATGCTTTCGATGAGCCTTACCAACCGGTGGCTTGCTGTATGCCTTTACCGAGTTCCGCGGGTGATTTCACCGTGTGCACGCCGGCTTTCTCGAGTGCCGCGAATTTCTCTGCGGCGGTGCCCTTACCGCCGGCGATAATTGCACCGGCATGACCCATGCGCTTACCTTTCGGCGCAGTAACGCCGGCGATATAGGAAACAACCGGTTTGCTGACATTACTTTGAATGAATTCTGCAGCTTCTTCTTCGGCGGACCCGCCGATTTCACCACACATTAGAATAGCTCTGGTTTCTGGATCAGCTTCGAACAGCGTTAAAGCATCGATAAAGTTGGTACCCGGAATGGGGTCGCCGCCGATGCCGATGCAAGTGCTCTGGCCGAAATTCAGGTCGGATGTCTGTTTGACGCATTCGTAGGTCAGGGTGCCCGAACGCGATACCACACCGACCTTGCCGGCCATATGGATGGAACCTGGCATGATGCCGATCTTGCATTCGTCCGGGGTGATAATGCCGGGGCAATTAGGGCCGATTAATCGGGCGCCACTTTGTTCAACTGCGATTTTGGCCTCGAGCATATCGAGTGTTGGGATTCCTTCGGTAATGCAGACGATTAAAGCAATGCCCGATTCGGCCGCTTCGACAATAGAGTCTTTACAGAATGCCGCAGGCACGTAGATAACGGTAGCATCGGCATTGGTTGTTTCGACTGCATCGCGCACGGTATTAAATACCGGCAGATCAAGATGAGTAGACGCACCTTTCCCGGGTGTTACGCCACCGACCATGTTAGTGCCATAAGCGATGGCCTGTTCACAGTGGAAAGTGCCCTGTTTCCCGGTGAAACCCTGGCAGATGACTTTGGTGTCTTTGTTGATTAATACGCTCATTTTGCTTCTCCCACGGCAGCTACGATCTTCGCGGCTGCTTCACCCAGGTCCTGCGCCGCGATCAGATTTAGACCGCTGTTATTCAGTAAATCAGTACCCTCGGGGGCTTTGGTACCCTCGAGACGTACCACCACGGGCACCGAGATATTCACTTCCGCGACAGCCGCAATTATCCCCTCGGCGATTAGATCGCAACGTACGATGCCACCGAAAATATTCACCAGAATACCTTTGACCTTGTCATCCGACAAAATGATCTTGAGGGCTTCCGCCACGCGTTCTTTGGTAGCACCGCCACCGACGTCGAGAAAATTGGCTGGATCACCACCGTTGAGTTTGATGATATCCATGGTCGCCATAGCAAGTCCAGCGCCGTTGACCATACAGCCTATTTCGCCGTCGAGTGCCACGTAACTGAGATCCCATTCAGCGGCCCGGTTTTCACGCTCGTCTTCCTGAGATTTATCTCGCATCTCGATCAAGTCGGGGTGGCGGAAAACAGCATTGCTGTCGATATTGATTTTGCCATCGAGGCAAAGCAGATCGCCACTTTTGGTTATGACCAGTGGGTTGACTTCGACCAGCGCCAGGTCTTTTTCGACTACGAGCTTACCCAGCCCTGTGAGCAGTTTAGTAAATTGTTTGATTTGATCACCGCTTAAGCCGAGACCGAAGGCTAGCTCACGACACTGGTAAGGCATGATGCCGAGCAGTGGATTAATCGTCGCTTTAAGAATTTTTTCTGGAGTCTCGTGCGCAACTTTTTCGATTTCGACACCGCCTTCGGTAGAAGCCATGAGGACCACACGACGCTTGGAGCGATCCAGAACCGCCCCGAGGTAGAGCTCACTGGAGATGTCGCAAGTTTCTTCGACCAGAATCCGGTTTATCGGCTGGCCATTCGCGTCGGTTTGAAAGGTTACCAGCTTGGTACCCAATAAGGACTCGGCAAACTGACCCGCTTCGGCGGCGCTATCCACCAGCTTGACGCCGCCTGCCTTGCCGCGTCCGCCGGCATGAACCTGAGCTTTAACCACTACTTTCGGTGTCGTCAGTGATTCCGCAGCTTTAACGGCTTCGTCTGCGGAAAAGGCAACCGTGCCGTTAGGCACCGGAATGCCATAGTTACGAAAAAGTTCTTTCGATTGATATTCATGTAGGTTCATCTGGCGTCTCTTCTGTTAAAAATGACCCTCGGTTTCTGGGAGATTCGATTTGATCGCTTCTTTACCTGATCGAGTGCATTTAGGTTTTAGTGGAAAATTACCGAATAGGTTGATTCTAGTAAAGATTCGGTTGTTTGTCCCTTGAGCATGATAGCAAATTGAAATCGACACTTCATAGTGATATCGGCAACGGCATATAAGTCTTCTATGCTTTTATATTAGGTTACCATATAACACGGAATGCGATCGCGGCTTTTCATGGCCTGGAATTTGATTGCATCACTCTGGGTACAGCTTCCAGTAAGCGTTGAGTATAATCCAGTTGCGGACACCTGATGATGTCATCGGTTTTGCCCAGTTCGACAATCTTGCCTGCATTCATCACTGCCATGTCATCGCTTAAATATTCGACCACACCGATATTGTGGGTAATAAAAAGCAGCGACAGGTGTCGTTTTGCGCGCAGTTCTAATAGCAATTGCAGAATTTCCGCCTGGACCGAAACGTCGAGAGCGCTGGTAACTTCGTCGCAGACGATAAAAGAAGGGCTAAGGCAAAGGGCTCGGGCTATTCCAATGCGCTGCCTCTGACCACCTGAAAATTGATGCGGGTAGCGCCAGAGGTGCTCTGTTTTCATCTGTACCTGTTCGAGTAATTTCTGTGCAAGTTGAATTCGTTCGTCGTGACTCGAGCCAATGCTGTGAACCGCCATAGGCTCGGTCAGTGTCGTAGCAATAGTAAGACGGGGATTCAGGGAAGACTGCGGATCCTGAAATATCACTTGCATCTGGCGCCGATAATTCTGTAATTGGCTGGCCTTGAGCTGGGTAATGTCAGTACCCTTGAAGATAACCTGACCCCCGGTCGGATTGGTCAGTCGCAGTACGGCGCGACCCAGAGTAGTTTTTCCGCAGCCTGATTCACCGACCAGCGCCAGTATCTGTCCGGCTTTGAGTGTCAGGTTGACATCGTCGACGGCGCGAATATGATCGACCGTGTGTCGTAATAATCCTTTTTTTATCGCGAAATGAACTTCGAGGCTTTTTAGTTCCAGCAGGGGCGCCGTGTTCGTCGCGGGGGCATGGTCTGGTTTTTCGAGGTTGTCCGGCAGCGATTTGAGCAGCTTATTGGTATAGGCGTGTTGTGGTTGGCCGATTATGTCGCGTACCGAGCCTGATTCGACAATTTTCCCCTGTTTCATAACCGCGAGCCGGTCACCGATTTCGGAGACCACGCCGAAGTCATGGGTAATAAATAAAATACCCATGCCGGTTTTTTGTTGCAAATTTTTCATCAGGCGCAGTATATCGGCTTGTACGGTGACATCGAGCGCGGTGGTGGGCTCGTCGGCAATCAATAAATCCGGCTTGCAGGCCATTGCCATAGCGATTACGGCGCGTTGTCTTTGGCCTCCGGAAAGTCGATGCGGAAATTCATCGACCCGCTGCGCAGGGTTTTTAATCTGTACCTGTCGCAATGCTTCGACTGAGCGCTCGCGCGCCTCGACATCTGTCATCGCAGGCCAGTGCAGTTGCAGGACTTCAGCAATTTGATCGCCAATGGTAAACACGGGGTTTAACGATGTCATTGGCTCCTGGAAAATCATCGCGATTTTCGCGCCACGTATAAATTCCAGTTGCTGTTGATTTGCCTGCAACAGGTCGATTTGGTCTACGGTGCCGCCACTGTCCCTATCGGCGAAGAGTATTTGTCCGCCTGGGTGCGAGCTGATGTCGACTGGTAGCAATTGCATAATTGATAATGCAGTCACCGATTTGCCACTACCCGATTCGCCAACCAGACAAAAGGTTTCACCCCGATCTATAGCAAAACTCACTCCATCGACAGCTCGGATAAGCTGATTGCCGGTTTGCAGACTGGTTTGCAAATCTGTGACCCGTAAAAGCACTATTCCCCGCTCCTCAGGCCAGGGTCGATAGCATCGCGCAGTGCTTCCCCCATCAGGTTGTATGCGAACACAGTGAGGAAAATCGCTCCACCGGGGAAAGCCGCCATCCACCAATAAAAATTTGACGATTGCACCGCCTGGTTGAGCATCTGGCCCCAGGATGGTTCATCGACCAGACCCAGGCCGAGGAAACTCAATATCGCTTCAGCAAGTATCGCCGAAGCAACACCGAAACTGGCAACAACGAGTACTGGCGCGATTCCGTTTGGTAACATGTGCCGAAACAGAATCGAACGGAGCGGTAAGCCACAGGCGATAGCTGCCTGAACAAAGTCCTGTTGTCGCAGGCGCAGAAATTCGGCGCGTAAATAGCGCGCATAACCCGACCAGCTAGTGATACCGATAATCACCATCATAATGTACAAGCTGCGACCAAAGAAGGCGACGAAGGTTAATAACAGAAAAAGAGTTGGCACGGCCTCGAATATTTCCACCAGACGCATACCGATCATGTCCACCCAGCCTGAAAAGTACCCCATTAAACCACCGATGATAACGCCAATCAGCATCGCAATGCCGGTGGCGACGAATCCAATGCCAAGGGCGATTCGCGATGCGTGAATCATACGACTGAGCAGATCGGCGCCATTTGCCTCGGTGCCGAACAGATGGTAGCGCTGCTTGTTACCGAAGGGTTTTTCCAGTCCGGTATCACCTTTGTCCCGCAAGTAATCGCGCGGCGAATAGGGGATAGGCGTGCGAACTACCCAATCGTAGTCACCGGCCGTTTCGGCCTGTCGATATTGGTCATATACCGTCAACTGCGGCGGCTGTATCCATAAATTGCTCAGAATTATCGCCAATAAAACGCCGACAAAAAAGATGATAATGCGTCGTTGAAAGCTATAACGCCGGACAAAAACCAGACCAACGGCCAGGGAGAAAGTTGTCAGCAATACCACATCACCCGGACTTAGAAAGCGCAGTAATGGGCTCGACCAGACGCCGTGCTGGCTAATCAGAATTGGGTGGCTATTCGCAATTAGCGGAGCAAAGACGGCTAATAAAACCAGTATCGCAATCCAGCCGATGCCGATACGTGCACTGGTTCGAACGACGGTATCGTGCAGTACGCGCCGCGCAAAACTTTGGCTGCGACCCGTGGGTTCAGTCATAGCTCACGCGGGGGTCGACTATCGCGTATAATATATCGGCAATAATATAACTCAATAGAGTGAGTAAGCCGCTAACCAGAGTAATCGACAATACCATTTCGCGATCACGCGCCTGTACAGCTTCGACTGCCAACTTGCCCATACCGTCGATGCTGAAAATAGTTTCGACAATTACAGATCCCGCCAATAATGCCGGTAGCAAGCTTGCGGAAACCGTGATCAGCGGAATCAGGCTATTACGAAACACGTGGTGCCAGAGCACATCATGCTCGTTGACGCCTTTGGCGCAAGCAGTGCGTGCATAATCTGCCTGTAGATTTTCAAGTATCGAAGTTCGAGTTAATTTGGCCAGGAAAGCAAAACTGCCGTAAGTCAGACAAATGATCGGTAGAATCAGGTGCCAGACACGATCGAACAGGTATCCACGTACGAATTCACCCTGCATCAACTCGAAGGCCAGAGCGACCGCGAGAATCATTGCCATGACTCCGGTGCAAAAGGTACGCAGGGCTCGAAATTCGGTATAAGCCACCAAGGCACCTGTCGCTGCCAGCAACAACATCAAAAATAAATAGCCGACTGTCGAGCCGTCTCCGGTTAGGGTGCTCACCATCCAGTAACCGATTATCGCCCCGCTGGCCGCCATAAAGGTTATTCGAGGTCTAGTCTTAAGACGATTACTAAGCTGGGTAAATAATCCGGTCATCAAACCTGTTAGCAAGAGCAGAATTAAAATATCGAGCCAGTCCGTCCAATGGGGCAGAAAGGGCATATCCTTTGCGGCGCGTTCGCTCAATCCCGATGTCGGGAACCAGTGCCAGTATTGTTCGCTGGCGAAGAATCCGATCAGTAATACACCCGCGAGCATAGTCGGCACCGACCACAGAGCCATCATCGTCATGCCAGTGCCGGTGTCGAATGCTTTACCCCGGTGGGTGGCGGCATAAACACCGATGACAATGGAAATCAGATAAATGATTGGGATCGAAATGACATTTAGTAACAAAGTAATTGGAATGCGTTCGGCAAGCAATTCACTGACATTGCGACCGTACTGAAAACTGGTGCCCAAATCTGCAACCTTAAATCCAAATCCATCGGCCCCGTTTTCGTTATTTCGCGTAAAGCCGATGGGTGAGATATTGTTGAGCCATCGCAGGTATTGTAATGGTGCGGGCAAGTCGAGACCGTAGCGGCGATTGTAATATTCTTCCATCGCTCTTTTGACTTCAGGTTCGAGGTTTTGCCCCTCAATTAGCGATTGGGCACTAATGCCGCCCGGTGCTGCGGCCATCACCGTAAATACAATAATTGTGATGCCGATTAGCGTCGGTATCATTAGTAACAGGCGCCGCAAAATATAGCTATACATGGATTTACTGACTGTATTTTTGCATCCCGGCGGGCACGTACCATTCCACCGGGGTAAACAGGTTTAACCCGAGTTTAGTTACTTCGATATTGTGCATGCGTCGATCGATAAAAGTTAGTGACTTGCGGCGCATCAGAAAAGTATAGGGCTGGTCTTCGTAAATAATAGCCTCTGCCTGTTGCCAAAGCGGCATGCGGTCATCTTCGTTTACCGTGCCGCGGGCTGTATCGATCAATCTGTCCAGCGCCGGATTTGAATAATTGACGAAGTTGTCTCCGTTATCGGCGCGTTGGTCACCATGCAGCATCTGGTAGATATCGGTTTCTATACCACTGGTCCAACCCAGGGTAATGGCATCGAAGTCGCGCCGGGTTATCTGGTCTATCATCACCGGCCACTCGGTGGGTTTGGGTATTAATCGAATGCCCGCGCGGGCATAAAGGTCTTTCAGATATAACACGATGCGTTTGGTGTCCTCACTGTTTTGCGAGAAGGTCAGTTCAAATTCGAAGGGCATGCCCCGATCGTCTTCTAGTACACCGTTGCCATCGCGGTCTTCATATCCTGCTGCTTTCATCAGGGCCTGCGCCTTGTCCAGATCATAATTGCGTGGATTGAGTCGTGGATCATGTTGTTTACTGCGTGGACTAAAAGGGCTAATGGCGGTTTCGGCGTAATCGAGCATGATTTCCTTAATAATGCCCTCACGATCGGTTAAATAAGTCATTGCCTGCCGGACTCTCTTGTCAGCAAAACGTGTAGGCGTATCGTTTCGCGACTGGTTCCAGCCAATATAGGAGTATCCGGCAACCGGACTCATATATTCAAAGCGCCGACTGCGGGCCATGAGGTCGCTGTCCTCCAGTAAATCCTGATATTCACGGGGGCGCGCGGCGTAGCTGTCAATATCACCATTACGAAATGTCGTCAGCCGGGCACTATCGTTTTGAATGATTTTCCAGATGATTCGGTCGAACGATGCTGAAATACTGCCCCAGTAGCGCGGGTTGCGTTCGAGTTCGACGCCACCCTGGTCGGGCGTCCAACTTTTGGGGTCGGCCAGTCGGTAAGGACCGGTACCCATCAATAGCCCTTTTGACTGATTAAATGTTTCCGGGTTATCAAAATAAGGCTGGTAAAAATGTTTGGGCAATATGCTCAAATTGCCGGCCAGATCCAAACTATTGAAATACGGTTCGGAAAAGGTAAATACCACAGTGTATTTTTCGGTGGCAACAACCGACTTAATTTTACTGTAGTAGGCGCGTATCTGAGGTGCGTCGATAGCCTCGTTCATAGCGAGATCGAAACTAAATACGACATCATCTGCAGTGAATGGCTTGCCATCAGAAAACTTGACGTCCCGACGCAGCTGAAAGGTAAACGTCAGTCCGTCTTCGCTAACGTCCCAGTGTTCGGCCAACAGACCCAGGTATTCAAGTGTATCGGGGTCGCGTGTCAGAAGCGTTTCGAGAACATAGTTCTGTACATTCGATGCGTAGACATCTTTCGATACCAGTGGGGTTAACGTTTTGATATTGATGGCAAAGGATTGTACCAGCCAGTCACCTTCATCATAACCGGGTTGCTGGGTGCTGCGATAGGCTCGACGAAAAGCGGGCAGAACAGCCGGTTCCACCTGTGACTGAGCGGTGGCAACAGCCCCACTGCGCAGGCGCTGATCGAGTGATCGAATTAAACTGCGCAGGCTTCTTGTATCTTCCGCCTGTTCGGTCATGACGCGCTGCATATCGGTCATACGCAGCCACTGTCGATCGACCATATACATCGCAATCAGAAGCATCACCAGGATCGTGGTCAGCAGGCTGAACAGGACAAAATCTCGGGTAGTGAATTTTCGTTGCATGTTCGGGTTATGATTTAACAGATATGACTAATTGCTATCATAGCCTAGCGCAGTCCTGTGCTCTAGCGTTTAATCAATCTGGCAGCTTTCTGAAATATGATCAAAGGCTTTTGCAGCGCAGTCTGGCTGGTATGGGCGTTGCTTTGTTAGCGGAGCGGCATTTCGCGACGATATTACTTTCAAGCTGAATCCCAGGTGTCGAGATCTACGACTTTACTGGAAAGATGTGATTAACCATGCATCTGGTAATAATTTGTCAAAGTACCAACAGTGTCAATCACAACGTCGACGGTGGTGTTTGGTTTCATGGTCTTAACTCCCAATGAGGTGCCACAGGCGATAACGTCACCGGGGTGTAAGGTCATATCGCCGGAAATCAGGCTGACCAGATCGAGCGGTGAGAAGAACATGTCCGAAACCGGGTAGTTTTGTCGTTCTTCGCCATTCACCAGGGTATTGACGATGAGTGAATCTGGATCGTCGAGTTCCGCTATACAGGGACCGATAATGCCGAAACTGTCAAAACTTTTGGCGCGTGTCCATTGCGGGAATGCTTCGTATTTGAATAGCAGGTGAATTGCGGTGACATCGTTGATGCAGGTATAACCGAGAACATAATCGGCAGCATTTTCGCGGCTTACATTTTTGCAGGTTTTGCCAATAACGACGCCGAGTTCGCCTTCATAAATCAATTTACCGTCGTAATCCTCTGGATGAATAATTTCGGCTCCATGATGCGATACACAGCTTTCTGGTTTGATGAAATAAAAAGGAAATTCCGGTGGGGTCAGATTTTGCGCTTCGGCGAGTTCGTGGAAGTTATTCCACATCGCTACAATCTTTGTCGGATAACAGGGCGCAAGCAGAGTTACTTCATTTAACTCCAGGGTATAACCAGTCAGTTGCGAGTTGCCATACATATCGCCACTGCGACAATGTATGGTTTCATTTTCCAACGTGCCGAATCCCCGTTCTCCGGCGTGTTGATATCTAACCCATTTTAATGACATAACCGCTTAACCATAGATTGTATTTTGTATACCATGCATAATATAAATTATTCGATTTAAATCAATGATCCTGTCGGTATCTATTTCATAATTGATTATTAATTGGTGACATGTGTGGGTGTTCAACACTGCCTATCGATAGTTTTACAGGGGAGTATTTAATGTCCAGAAGAGAATTGGTCCTGACTGTTGCCCGGTGGCTGTATGAAGAATACAGCTTGTTTTACAAGGAATTTTTGATGATCCTCGATCTCGCCAAAATTGCCTTTGAAAAGCGGGATTTTGCCAGTTCAGTACGCGTTAGTTCGCGCCGCTTATCGCTTTATAGCATAAGTATTTTCGAGGTCAGCCATCGATTGAATCAAGCTTACCCCGAAATAAAGAATGATTATGATTGCTGGCAGGAGATTGAGTCTAAATACTGTCAGCTTATCAAGTCGGAGTACGCCGAAGATATTGGGTTTGCCTACTTGCATTCGTTGCGGCGTAAGATTTATCGCAGTGAATGGCTCGCCAAGGATTATTCCTTTTCCGAAATGACCAACAGGGAACAGTCGATGCTACCCGAAGTATTGGTAATCTATAGGCTCGAGAGTAATTTAAATGAAGATGTTATTGAATCGATACTCGGTATTCCACAGTTCATTCGTAGTTACGCGAATTTGCAGGATGACAGACAACGTGTTTATCAACGTATTATCGAAAATCTGGCCCGATCCCGTCACAGGGATAATCGGTTGATTCGAGCAGAAATGATCAATGCAGGTTTTTATCGAAATCGCGGTGCTTATCTGGTTGGGCGGCTAATGTTCGAAAACGGCGGCTTTGTACCTCTGATTATCGCCTTGCTGAATGATGAGACAGGTATTTATGTTGACGCGGTTCTTACCAGCGAAACCTATGCACATAATATATTCAGCTCCACGCTGGCCAATTTTCACGTTACCAGTACTTATTACCATGAAGTCAGCGCTATTTTAAAAAGCATTATGCCTCGGCGGCCGTTGGGACTGCACTATTCGACTATTGGCTATAACCACCTCGGCAAGGTGGCCGTGATGAGTGAGCTTGAGGCAGAGCTGGAAAGTTGTCAGAACGGACTGGAAACTGCAATTGGCGAAAAGGGCACTGTTGCCATAGGTTTCGCGTCGAAAAATTCGGCTTATAGTTTAAAAGTGATCCGAAACAAACCAACCAAAAGTTATAAATGGGGGGAATTTGGCGGTGTCGAGTCAGTAATACGAAAATATACCCGCATACACGAAATAAACAGAACCGGCAGTATGCTGGATAGCATCATCTACTATAAAGTTCGACTGGACCGTAAATGGTTTGCCGCAGAATTACTTAGTGAGTTGTTAACGGAAGCCTCCGAAACGGTGTCACTGGTCGAAGATGATGTCATCTTCAAATTTCTCATCGTGCAGATAAAACTTACGCCGCTGCCGGTTTTTCTGGAAACGGCAACCGATAAGCAGGCGGAAACAGCGATAGCCAATCTGGGCTACTGCATTAAAAATAATGCAGCCGCCAATATTTTTAATCGCGATCTCGATGCCAGGAATTATGGCATTGGGTCATACGCAAAAGTGTATCTATTCGATTACGATGCGCTTGAAGATTTATCCGAAGTCAAGATACGCACCAATCTCGACCGGGAGGATGGTGAAGAAGATATCCCTGACTGGTATTTCGAAGAAGGGGTGGTATTTCTTCCGGAAGAGCTCCTTTCAGGCTTATGTATTACGCAACGTCACTTAAGCGACCTGTTTGCGCGCCGACACACTGATTTGCTGACAACCCGCTATTGGACTGATATTCAAGAGGATATGCTGGTAGGCAAGGTTCCACAGGTGAGTGTTTACCCTGACTACGAACGCCTTGATCATAATAGCTAATCCTTTATTCTCCATTTAAAACTTTACATTTTAATACGAGAGGGGTAGATTCAACTTCGGCATACTGTATACCAGATATGTTTTACAGCGATGTTCAGACACCAAATTAGTGGGTCGTTTTTCGATCAATCACAAACTGGAGGATAATGATAATGTTCAAAATTCAACGCGCGCTTACGAAAATGGCTCTCGCCATCGGTGCCGGCGCGATAATGGCAGCAATACCCATGATCGCTCAGGCCGCATGGGAACCTCAAAAACCGGTAGAATTTGTCGTCATGGCCGGTAAAGGTGGCGGCGCAGATAAAGCGGTTCGTCTATTGCAAAGTATTATTGCATCAGAAAATATGGCGCCTGTACCTTTCACGCCGATTAACAAACCCGGGGGCTCTGGGGCGGAAGCCCTGGTTTATCTGAACGGCAAGAAGGGTAACAATCACACCATCATGTTTACTCTGAATAGTTTTTATACCACACCGTTACGTCAGCCTGGCCTTGGTGTTGATATAACTACATTCACCCCGATAGCGCGTATGGCGGAGGATACGTTCCTGCTGTGGGTTCATTCCGACCGTAAAGATATCCACAATGTCGCTGATTTCGCCAAGGCAGCAAAAGCCAAAGGCAGTAAGTGGATTATGGCGGGAACCGGTAAGAACTCGGAAGATAATCTGTTAACTGACTTTCTTAACACAGCCTATGATTTGAATATGAAGTATGTGCCTTATAAAGGTGGTGGTAAGGTTGCCAAAGAATTGGCCGGTAAAAATGCGGATTCAACCGTTAACAATCCCTCGGAACAGCTTGGATTTTATGAAGCTGGTACGACAAAAGCACTCGCGTCTTTTACCGATAATCGTTTGCCGTTGTTTCCTGAAGCTCCTACGTTCAAGGAACTCGGCAAGGATTACGTTTATTACATGCAGCGTACCGTTGTTGGTGCACCCGGCATGAGTAAGGAAGCCACTGCTTATTATCAGGGATTATTCAAGAAGGTTTTCAATTCCAAGAAATGGCAGAATTACCGCACCAAGAAAAGTTTACAGGGTGACCTGTTGCAGGGTGATGCATTGATGAGTTACTGGAAGAAGGAGCGCGATATCCATGAAGTGATGCTCAGAAATATGGGCGCGATCAAGTAAGATAGTACTTCTAGCCGAACAAAAAAGCTATCGGGCACAGGGATGCGCCCGCTCAATCGAGTAATACTTATACTCGGTTTTATACAATAATGAAGTTCCGTTATTTTATTGATTATCGGTGGCTGAAGTCGTTGTGTTGGGCATTCAAGATTTCGTAAATTTATATATTCCTGCTAAATATCGATTGGGGGTTTTTCATGACGGTTCGTACCGCCGAATTATTGATGGCCATTATGATGGGCGCCTTTTCTATCTACCTGATGGTTAAAAGTACCGAGCTTCCCACTGGTTGGATAGACGACGAAGGCCCAGGTGGCGGGACATGGCCGTTCTGGCTTTCTACGATCATGTTGGTGTCCTGTATCGGGATCCTGTTTAACTGGGTTCGCAAACGAGGCCCGATAGCCTCCTCAGATAAAATTTATATCGAATCACATGTGCTGCTCGATGTGGCGGCAGTAGCCGTTGCGCTCATCGTAACTGTAGGATTATTTTCAATTATTGGTATTTACGGTTCGCTTCCTTTATTTCTGATTTTCTATCTCAGAATTCTGGGTAAACATAGTTGGCGGCTTACTGCCATTCTGACTGTAGTAATTCCGGTCGTCATTTTTTACTTTTTTGAAATCACCTTGAAAATAATTCTTCCCAAAGGGTTAACTGAACCGCTATTTATCCCCCTTTACAAGATATTTCTATAAACGCTATGTGTTAATTCCGGACTAAGAAACGAGATAAGAATATGCTTGAAATCCTGGGACTTCTTGGTAACGGTTTTATAACTGTTTTTGACCCATTAAATCTGGCTCTGATTGTTGCTGGTTGCGCGCTTGGTCTGTTTATCGGTGCCATGCCGGGTTTGGGTTCGGTTAACGGTGTTGCGATATTACTGCCCTTAACTTTTTTGGTTCCACCAACCGGTGCTATCATATTTTTAGCAGCGATTTATTACGGCGCTATGTATGGCGGGGCAATTTCGTCGATTATGCTCGGTATCCCGGGTGCTTCAACAGCAGTAGCAACCACATTCGATGGGCGGCCGTTAGCCAAGCAGGGATTAGCTGACAAAGCGCTGACCGGAGCCGCGGTCGCTTCGTTTGTCGGTGGTTCGATATCAGTTGTACTGTTCACCTTTTTCGCGCCGCCACTGGCGCATATTGCGCTGGTTTTCGGAGCGCCCGAAGAATTTGCGCTGATGATGCTCGCCTTCGCTACATTTGTTGGGCTCGGTAGTGATGATCTTTTCAAAACCGTCTTCTCTATCTGTATCGGGCTGGTGCTCAGTGCTGTAGGCTTCGATATTATTTCAGGTGAACCGCGTCTGGTATTATGGGATATTACCGGGTTCCTGCACGGTATTAATTTTCTGGTACTGGCGATCGGTATTTACGGTATCGGTGAAATGCTGTGGACAGTCGAAGAGAATGCGCTCGGTGGTGGCAAAAGTATGTTGTCGGAGGCGACGGTGACCGTGGCTCGAACGATGGCTAATTTGCGTGAGCTGGTGTCAACCTGGAAAACCATGTTGATGGGCTCGGTTCTCGGCTATTTCGTCGGCATATTACCCGCTGCCGGTGCGACACCGGGTTCACTCATGGCTTATGGTCTAGCCAAGCAAATTTCAAAAGATCCCGATAAATTCGGTGATGGAGCAGTTGAAGGCGTTTGTGCCCCTGAAGCGGCAAACAATGCCGCCAGCACCGGATCTATGCTGCCGATGTTAACTCTCGGTATTCCCGGTTCACCGACTACGGCTATTCTGCTGGGTGGTATGGTAATCTGGGGGTTGGAACCTGGCCCACGGTTGTTTACCGATCACAGTGAGTTCGTTTGGGGGTTAATTGCTTCATTGTACGCGGCAAACTTGTTTGCGGTCTTAATCAATATTGCGTTTATTCCCGTATTCATTCAGATATTGAAGACGCCTTTTACCATTCTTGCCCCCGTTATATTTATTCTCTGCCTCATCGGAGGTTACGCTCCTACCCAGGATATGCATGATGTCTGGCTCATGCTGGTATTCGGTATTGTCGGGTATCTAATGCGTAAGCTTGATTACCCGTTGGCGCCTGCAGTCCTGGCAATTGTCCTGGGCCCTCTGGCAGAACCTGCACTGCGCCAGTCATTGATAATCAGTGATGGTTCTTTCGCTATTTTCTTTAACAGAACCTATGCGGGACCGATCATGATCGCCGCACTCATCCTGTTATTTCTGCCGATTTTTAAAATAATTTATGGCAAGCTGCGCCATAAAAACAAGGTTTAAATCAGGCGTAAAACTGATTATGTTTTGGACAAACAAAGCTTGATCAATGTCAATTACTGGTATATTGTATACCAGCAATTGACATCATTTTTCTGGAGAAGAAAATGAAGTCCCTTGGTATTACGCCGCTAGAACCTGCAAAAGTTTTAAAGACGCGAGTCTACGAAGCGCTTAAAGAGATAATCGGGCAGATGGATATTTATTCGAATGAAGAACCGCGTCGACTGGATGAGCGCGCGCTCGGTGAGCTGCTAGGGGTTAGTCGCACGCCAGTTCGAGAAGCGATTTCGCGGCTTGAGCAGGAAGGGCTGGTACAGAATATTGCACGACGAGGAACCTTTGTCGTGAGGAAAACCAAAGAAGAAATTCTGGATATGATTGACGTCTGGGCGGCGCTGGAAAGCATGGCCGCAAGAATGGCAACATCGCGTTCGAGTGACGAAGAAATTGCCCAGTTGCGGAAGATGTACACCACCTACGATAGTACAGAAGAGACAAAAGCCCACATAGATGAATACTCGGAAACCAATATCGGGTTTCATCAGATGATTATTAAATTGGGAAAATCGCCATTAATAACGCAAATGGCAGATCAATTATTTTTCCATATGCGAGCGATACGAACGAGCACGATTAAGGAGCGGGACCGATTGTCGCGCTCGGTGATAGACCACATCAGAATTATCGAAGCGCTTGAAGAGCGTGACCCTTATCACGCAGAGCAACTGGTGAGAGATCACGCACTGGAACTGGCCAAACACGTCGAAAAATTTGTGGACTATCTGGATTGAAACAGGCGATGTCTATTCGCTAAAGCCGGTCTGTGGTACTCAGCCACTACAGCCCGGATACAAAGTGATTAACCGGGCTGTAATATCGAGGTGTATAATGAATAATTCAGATACTGCTAGCGATACGCTAAAACAGAAAACAAAAGACGGTTCGGTCATTTCAGGGGGGCACCTGGTTGCCAAGGCGCTTAAGGCCGAAGGCATTGACACCATTTTTACCCTCTGTGGTGGACATATCATCGATATTTACGATGGGTGCCTGGATGAAGGTATACGCATCGTCGACGTTCGTCACGAACAGACTGCCGCTCATGCCGCCGATGGCTATGCTCGTCAGACCGGTAAGCTCGGTTGCGTAGTCACCACGGCAGGCCCCGGCTGTACTAACGCAGTTACAGGCGTTGCGACGGCCTTTCGCTCCGAAAGCCCAGTTCTACATATTGGAGGTCAAAGTTCTCTGACACAACATAAAATGGGATCTCTGCAGGATTTACCCCACGTCGATATCATGAAGTCGATTACCAAGTTTGCCTCCGGCGTGTTTTCGACCGAGCGTGTTGCTGACATGGTATCGATGGCGGCGCGTGAGTGTTTCAATGGCGCTTATGGGCCGTCATATCTGGAGATTCCACGTGATATACTCGATCGTGAAGTACCGATTGAATCCGCCATAATCCCAAAACCCGGTTCCTACCGTTTTTCGGTGAAGTCGGTTGGCGATCCGGCAGATGTCGAAAAACTCGCCGACATTCTGGTCAATGCGAAGCGCCCTGCGGTATTATTCGGCCAGCAGGTCTGGGTATCGCAAGGTCAAAATGAAGCGGTAAGTTTTATTCGCGCTCTCGATATTCCAGCTTATATGAATGGTGCCAGCCGCGGTATGTTGCCACAGGGTGATCCGCATCATTTTGACCGGACACGGAGTGATGCATTCAAGAATGCGGACGTTATTCTGATCGTTGGCACTCCATTCGATTTTAGAATGGGGTATGGAAAGCGCATTTCCAAAGAGGCGACGCTGGTTCAGATTGATCAAAGCTACGCAACGGTTGGTAAGAATCGGGATATCAGTCTTGGGCTGTGTGGTGATCCTGGATCGATCCTGGCTGCGGTAGAACAGGCGGCATCGGGTCGTATCGATAACGGTTCCAAACAGGAACGACAAAGCTGGATGGCAGAATTGCGAAAAATTGAAGCGACCAAGCTGGAAAAACTGATGCCGATGTTCACTAACGATCAAAATCCGATCCATCCCTATCGTCTGGCTTACGAAATTAATGAGTTTCTCGGTGAAAATACGATTTTCATCGGTGATGGCGGCGATATTGTTACCATTTCAGCTCAGGCGGTTCGCCCGCGTAATCCAGGTCAGTGGATGGACCCAGGTGCTCTCGGTTCTCTCGGCGTGGGAACCGGTTTTTCAATGGCTGCCAAGCTGGCCCATCCCGATAAGGAAGTCGTGTGTCTTTACGGCGACGGCGCCTTTGGCATGACTTCGTTTGATATGGAAACTGCCCAGCGATTTGGCGCACCCTACCTTGCCGTGATCGGTAACAATTCGGCGATGAACCAGATTCGTTACGGTCAGTTGGCCAAATACGGGCCGGAACGAGGTGATATAGGTAATAAGCTCGGCGATGTGCCTTTTTCCAAATTTGGTGAAATGATCGGTGGCTACGGTGAGGAAGTTCGCGAGGCCAATGACATTCAACCAGCACTGCAAAGAGCGCGAGAGGCGATTGGCAAAACCGGTAAATGCGCAGTCGTTAATGTCTGGGTTGACCCGAATGAATACGCGCCGGGTACCAAAGCGCAGACCATGTATAAGTAAGTGATTTAGATAATGAAAAGCCGCCTTTGTACAGGCGCAATAGGCGGTTTTTCCATATTGTCCAATATAATTTAAGTGAAAATATAAAATTAGAGGTTAACCATGTCAAAAGCGCTCGACGGTCTCAAAATTCTGGACTTTACCCATGTTCAATCTGGGCCGACCTGTACCCAGTTACTCGCCTGGTTGGGCGCCGATGTTATCAAGGTTGAACGCCCGGGTGTTGGAGATGCGACGCGCAAACAACTGGTCGATGTTGAAGGCGCAGACAGCCTGTACTTCACTATGCTTAATCATAATAAGCGCTCATTAACGCTAAATTCAAAAAATGAAACCGGTAAGAAAGTTCTGGAACGCCTGGTCAAAGAATGCGATGTGCTGGTGGAAAACTTCGCACCCGGAGCTTTGGATAGAATGGGTTTTAGTTGGGAACGAATTCAGGAATTAAATCCTCGCATGATTATGGCGTCGGTGAAAGGGTTTGGTCCCGGCCCTTATGAAGACTGCAAAGTTTATGAGAACGTCGCGCAATGTGCTGGCGGTTCCGCGTCTACCACCGGATTTCGTGACGGCGTGCCGCTGGTAACCGGCGCGCAAATTGGCGATTCGGGTACTGGATTACATTTGGCGCTGGGTATTACAACAGCATTATTGCAACGTGAAAAAACCGGCCGTGGACAAAAAGTCCTGGCGGCAATGCAGGACTCCGTATTAAATCTCTGTCGCGTTAAATTGCGAGATCAACAGCGTCTGGATCACGGCCCTTTACGAGAATACACACAGTTTGGAGAAGGTGTCGAATTCGGCGAAGCCACACCGCGGGCCGCTAACGACTCGGGCGGTGGACAACCTGGTAAAATTCTCAAATGCAAAGGCTGGGAAACCGATCCGAATGCTTACACTTATTTCATCACCCAGGCGGCGGTCTGGCAAAAAATTTGCGAGATCATTGGTAAACCGGAATGGAAGGAAGATCCAGACTATGCGACCCCACCGGTGCGATTGACAAAATTGAATGAAATATTTGGAGAGATTGAAAAATGGACCATGACCAAAACCAAGTTCGAAGTCATGGATATTTGCAACCCACTCGATATTCCGGTCGGTCCGATTCTTTCGATGAAGGAAATTGCGGAAGAGCCCTCGTTACGCGAAAGCGGAACCGTCGTCGAAGTCGATCACCCTGATCGTGGCAAATATGTAACAGTCGGTTGTCCAATTAAGCTGTCCGATACCGAGGTCGAAGTTAAACGTTCCCCATTGCTGGGTGAGCACACCGACGAAATCCTGGGCGAGGTGCTAGGTTACAGTGCAAAAGAAATTGCCGAAATCAGGGCGGCAGGCGCGGTTTAACCAAATACATAGATTGGGAGTAGATTATGCGTATAGTCGTTCATGGCCAACAAGCCTTCGGTCGGGCCGTACTTGAAAAATTGCTTGGACGTGGTGAGGATATCGTTGCAATTTGTACTGCGCCTGATAAAGAAGGTAAGCCGGTTGATCCATTAAAGGAACTGGCGCTGGAAAAAGGTTTGCCAGTTCATCAACCAGCTTCTTGGAAATCTCCTGAAGCCCTTGAGTTGATGCAATCATTTGAGGCCGATATTTGTATCATGGCCTATGTACTGCTGTTTGTGCCTCGGTCGGTACTGGAGACCCCGAAACTGGGTTCCTTCCAGTATCACCCGTCTCTGCTGCCGATGCACCGCGGCCCTTCTTCCATTAACTGGCCGATAGCAATGGGTGCCACGCGAACCGGCTTGACTATTTTCTGGCCCGACGAAGGCCTGGACGAAGGCCCGATTCTACTGCAAAAAGAATGCGAGATTGGTCGGGATGAAACACTCGCGGATATTTACTTTAAAAAGCTTTATCCCATGGGCGTCGACGCAATGATTGAGTCACTGGATCTGGTCAAGGCGGGAACGGCCCCGAAGAGAGTTCAAAACCTCGACAACGGCAGCTATGAATCCTGGTTTGGCGTGAAACAGGCAGAAATTGACTGGAGCCAACCGGCTTCAGATATTTACAACATTATTCGCGCCGGAAATCCGCAACCGGGTGCGTGGACGACGGTCGATGGTGAAACGCTGAAAATTTTTGACAGTCATCGTGTCGATAGTGTCTCCGGCGATGCCGGCGTGGTTGAGTCGATTGGGGACGAGGGTATTCTAGTCTCTGCAGGTGATGCCGGCGGTATCCTCGTTGCACGTGTACGTGCGAGTGAAGGAAAGGTCTCTGCTGCCGAGTTTGCTGCCTCAAGTGACTTGAAAGTAGGTCACAAACTCGGTTCCTAAACATTATACCTATATAGGAAGAATTTTATTAAACTATTGAATTTGCTTACAAATCAGCGGAGTTTATTATCATGAAAGTATGTGTTGTTGGCGCTGGCGCCATCGGCGGTTACCTGGGTGTTCGTATCGCTGAACAAGGTCATGAAGTATCACTCATCGCTCGCGGACCTCATCTGGCGGCAATCAGAGAAAACGGATTGACACTACGCCAGGGCGGCGAAGAAACTAACGTCAAGAATGTCTATGCCACCAATGACATGAAAGAGTGCGGCATTCAGGACGTAGTGCTGCTCGCGCTGAAGGCCCATCAGATAGTCCCGGTAGTTGATGATTTGAAGTCATTACTGGGGCCTGATACGGTTTTGGTCGCATTGCAGAATGGTATTCCCTGGTGGTATTTCCAGTTAAACGGCGGCAGGTATGAAAACCGCACGGTTGAAACGGTTGACCCGGGTGGCGTGCTGGCTAGCAGTATCGATCCGAAACATATTATCGGCTGTATTGCCTATCCGGCGGCGGCGATTGCCGACCCCGG
Organism: uncultured Gammaproteobacteria bacterium; assembly: GCA_964651385.1. GTDB lineage: Bacteria > Pseudomonadota > Gammaproteobacteria. Next base: position 40,447 of record CAZYYM010000016.1, read on the forward strand.
TATCATTGAACATGTCGAAGGCGATAAATTTCCGGTCGGCGAGCTCGATTGCAGCGAATCAGATCGTTTAAAAATGGTATCGGCGCTGTTTGAGGAAGCCGGTTTTAAATCACGTGTATTGTCGGATATCCGTTCGGAAATCTGGTTAAAACTCTGGGGTAACCTGACCTTTAACCCGATTAGCGCGCTGTCACATTCCACACTGGTCGATATCTGCGAGTACCCGCTAACCCGAGAACTGGCAACTACGATGATGACCGAGGCCCAGCAAATTGCCGAAAAGCTTGGTGCGTCATTCCGTGTTACTATCGATAAACGTATCGATGGTGCCGCGAGTGTCGGCAAACACAAGACTTCGATGTTGCAGGATGTCGAAGGAGGTAAACCGCTTGAAATCGATGGCATGCTCGGCGTAGTCATCGAACTCGGTGAAATCACCGGGGTCGAGACGCCGGCATTGAAAGCGCTTTACGCCTGCGTGAGCCTGCTCAACAAAAAAATTCAGGATGAATCTGTTTACATTAAAGAGCGTCCACTCGGTTAGTAACACATCGATGCTATGGCAGAAGCTCAAGCAGATGATAAAGCGCTCGACGCCTGGAATCCAGGTATACAATCGATTCTACCAGCCGAGTTACTGTCTTTGTCGACGATGTTTCGGCCGGAGAATGTTTTTACCAGTATAGAGACCGCAACCGAACTGGCCGATTTTACCGGCCTGGGTGTTCATCAGGTTGTCCGCATTCGACCGCAAAGACTGGTTGTACACGAATTGTTGATACGAGTGTCTGCCGATATCTTCATATCAGACGGTTCAAAATACGAAGATTTAGGTGTCAATTTTCGCGAAGTAGCCGCGACTATTCATCGTGACTATGTCGAGCCGATCATGCCTGACATCATTGAGCGTTACGATGAACTTGATCTACGGATTCGAGCCAGAGTCGACGAGGAACTCTCGGCCACCCTGTTTCTGTCCCCGGAATCTAAATGTAAATCTAAACACAAATTTCATTTTTTCGATTTATTTGGCACAGGCAGGAGACCGACAAAGAAACCACAGTATGAAAGCACTGAAGTGCGTCATCAGGGTATTTTGGCTGGCTGGTCAGAAAGAGAAAGTCATTCCGATGGTCCATTGTCTGCGGCCATTTATCGAGCGCTTGCCAGGGTCGGTAATGCCATAAATATTAAACACGGTCGGCTAATCGGTGATAAAGCGTTGTTGACCTCGTTAGTCTCGGGCTATGTCTGTAACGATTATGTGAGTGAAGTAATCGGTGAAATGATCGCAGCTTGTATCAATGACGCCGCTATCAAAGAGGGTTACCGAATTTTGCCTACCCAGAAAGAACCGGTGCTGATAAACGTCAAGGGCGCGTCGGCGGCGGGTAAGAGCACTATGCGCCCTTTACAACACAAACATGTCGAGAAGCTCGGCCTGGCCTGGCAGGATTTCGCGCTGATCAGCCCCGACATCTGGCGAAAATACCTGCTCGACTACGACTCTCTGGGTGCTGCCAGTAAATACGCAGGTATGCTTGCGGGAGACGAAGTTCCGATACTGGATCAGAAATTCGATCGCTATATCGAACAGAAATCGAAGCAGGATGGTTTGCCGCATTTGCTTATCGACCGGTTTCGGTTCAACAGTTTTGCACATGGACTGGGTCCCGAAAAAGGCAGCAATTTGCTGACTCGCTTCGGGCATACGGTTTACCTGGTTTTTCTGGTGACGCCGCCGGAAGCCACGGTCGAACGTGCCTGGAAAAGAGGGCTTCAAGTTGGGAGGTATAAAGCGGTCGATGACTTGCTGGACCATAACATCGAAGCATTTAAAGGCATTCCCAATCTCTTTTTTACCTGGGCATTGCACAAAGACAAAACCGTTTACTACGAGTTTCTGGATAATGGTGTGGCTTATGGGCAGAAACCCCGGACGATTGCCTTTGGCAAAAATGGTGAAATGTATATTCTCGATTTCAAGTGTATGTTCGATATTGTGCGCTATACCAGGATAAATATTGAAGCTAAGGATCCAGTTGGAGTTTATCCCGGTCAAAATGGCATGGATGCCGAATCAAATACCGACTTCCTGTTGCAATGTTCCCAAAAAATTCCGAAAATTAATTTTGTCGATCCCGAGTCAAAACAAATTTATGCGAGCATTTCCTCGAATAAAATAGTCTGGCTTGATAGCGGTGAGCTGAAGCGCATGCTAAGACAACCCGATGTGAAAACCGGTTTGCTTGCTATCGCACCGAAATTAATTGAAGAACTTGCAGATGTTCAACACCAGCAAGCCAGACCGCTAACTGCCAAACTAAGTTATTACACGATGGGCGCCATCGCCTAAACAAACCTGTATTACGAAACTAACCGGAAACCCTGTTAATGATTATTCCTTTCGATACCTTAAGCCCGAATAAGGTTTACTTCACTATGATTCAAACGCTAATACCAAGGCCAGTGGCCTGGGTGTTATCTGAAAACCCTGATAGCAGCTATAACCTGGCGCCTTTTTCCTATTTCAATGCCGTGTGTAGTGATCCACCCTTAGTAATGTTGTCGATAGGCCTGAAGCCCGATGGCGGGCCGAAAGACTCAAAACTGAATATCGAAGAGAATAAAGATTATGTTGTTCATATCGCGCACCGTGAAATGGCGCCCTTAGTGACGCAAACCTCAGCGACACTGCCACGCGGTGACTCAGAACTTGAAAAGTCAGGTCTAAAGATTTGTGACTTTCCCGGTAGCCGGCTACCACGTCTGGCCGATTGTCGAATTGCCTACGCCTGCAAGCTGCACGACCTGCAGGAAATCGGTAATGCGCCTCAGGCGCTAGTATTTGGAGAAGTCACACAAATTTATATCGATGATGCCGTGATCGAGCACGACGCCAAAGGTCGTATGCAAGTCAAGGCTGAAAAGATTGACCCGATTGGACGCCTCGGCGGCGGTGAATACACCACTTTCGGCGAAATTATCAATATTCCCAGGCCCGCATAGACGAGTAACCTGCGGGCTAGTGGACGAATATGACCGGGATATCTGAGCTCTTCATCAGATGCCCGGTAACTCCACCCAGAATCATGTTGCGTAATTTGGGCCGGCTATAGCCACCGACGATTAGGCGATCACAGTTGAGTTCCGTTGTTTTGTTGAGTAGAGCTTCTCCTGCTGATTGTTTTTTTGTGTCAAAAACGGCGGGCTCTGCGCTAACACCGTGGCACTTCAGGTAAATGCAGACTTCTTCGGCATTCAACAGATTCGCCATGCGCTTTTCAGATACGAGTACGTATACCTTGTCGGCTCTTTGCAGATTACCCATAACCGCGGCTACCGCCTGTGCGGCTTCTTTACTGGCATTCCAGCCGATAGCGAGTGTTTTACCGGCATTTACCAGTATCTTCTTGCGCGGCACCATCAGTACCGGGCGGCCTGTGTCTCGTAATGCGGCTTCAAACGAACTCGGTGGCGGCGTGATACTCACGGGTTGCGGTACCAGAATCAGGTCAGCCAGGCGACCGTAGGTGGCGATCATTTCATCACGCGCACCCTGGCGAACCAAAAAATCAGCGGATGGATTGTCGGGATTTTCACCACGTGAAGTTATCGCCATGCTCTGACCAGCGCAGATAGTTTCAAAGCGTTGCTTTAAATCGGCGCCTTGCTGATTGGCTGATTTTGATGCAGATTCAATAATCGATTGGCGCATTTTTTCTGATACGCCTAACGAAGCAAAAGGTATTAGATGCTCAGGACTATTTTGCACATAGAGTACATCGAGGTGGGCATTGTTGCGGATAGCCATGCTGACGGCTGTTTCCATTAGAGAATCTGCAACATCGCTTTCACGGATCGGTAAAATTATCGTTTTTATTGTCATAAAATGGAATCCCCAGCCTACTTAAGTTGATTTTGGTATACGGAATACCAGAATGTCAATGTTGCGTCAAATTAACTATAATACAGTTAGTTGTTCATCGGTTTACTGTCTTTCGCAATTGATTGGTATAGCCACATGGAAATATCGACGGATTGCCAATCAAGAATCAAATTGATATCGGAATCAGGGCAGTTGAATACCGCTAGGCTATTTGTAACCCATTCAATTGATATCTCAAAAGGCATGTGAAATCTGAAAAAGCCCGATATTAGTCAAGTTTTTGAACGAGTTGTTTCGCGCCGGACAAGAACGCCAACCAATAGCATGTAAATTAGCGCCAGACTATAGGGTAAACCATGTGAGCCGAAAACCAGCATGGTCAATCCGCCTGACACTGAGCCGAATAATGCGCCGAAACCCCACATTACTGCAAATGCAGCAGAACCATTGATGAGTTCCCGGCCTTTGAAGCGATCACCGAGTGACGTCAATGCGACCGTATAGACCCCGTAGCCAGTGGTACCGAGGATAATCAGAAGAGGCCATTTCAGGCCGGAGTTAATCGCCAGCGGAATGAATAATAGTAACAGGCTGGTCGTCAGCGCGCAGGCCGCTAATATCCTGCGATGTGGATACCTGTCGCAAAGCCAGCCTATGGGCAGTTGCAATAACACATTGCCAACAATCAAAGCCGTTAGAATGTTGGCCGAAGTACTGATGTCGAGGCCATTTTTCATGCCGTATACCGGAAATAGCGATAACGTCGCGGCGTCGAAAATAGCAAAAATACCCACTGCAGCTAATAGTACAGGCGCTTTTGGTGCGAAATCGAACAGGCCCGAAGGCTGTGTTTCCTCCGGCACCGAAGTTGTCTCTTCGCGGATAAAGAAAAAAGGAATAGCGCCAATAAATACCACTGCGGCGCCCAGCAGGAAGGGTAACCAGCCTTCGATGCCAATCATACTGACCAGTGCCGGGCCTGCCGCGAAACTGGCCGAAAGCACGCTCGAATATATCGCGACAATCTTGCCACGATTTTGATCGCCGGCCGATCCGACAATCCATGCTTCACTGAGTACAAATAGGGTTGAAATAGACATGCCCTGGATAAGTCGTATCAAAAACCAGGCAGGCAAATTATCGAACAGTTTGTAAGACAGAATCACAAAACCGCAGACGATCGCCGCAATGATTGCGATGCGGCGTGCACCATAGCGGTTGCTAAGAACGGGAATGACCGACGAAAACAACAGTATGCCCAGCGGCATCATCGCCGAATTTACGCCGATCATATCGCTGGCGACGCCGCGTGATTCGAGGATGAGTGACAGCAAGGGGTAGGTCATACCGAAAGCAAATCCGAAAACCGTAATTGCGGCGCAGGCGGCGATCAGGTTTCTTTGATTGGCTAATTTGATAGGGGTGTTCATCATCGCGGCATGTTAGCCCGTTCAATCGTCAATTGGCAGATAAAAAGTATTCGGTTTATCTCGATTATTTACAAATAGTGCATAATTTCCGATAATTACGGATTCTTTGTAAATTATGCATGCGGATATAATAAAATCATATGCAGGATTTTTCGTCATCGTTTTCACTTGCCTTTGCGTTGATCGTTCAGCTTGACGCTGAATTACTCGAAATTATCGGGCTTTCGCTGCGGGTTAGTATTAGCGCCGTGGTTATTTCAACAATAGTCGGATTGCCGCTGGGTGCTGCTATCGCGGTGTTACGATTTCGCGGTCGACGTTCTATCGATATATTACTCAATGCGCTGATGGGGTTGCCGCCTGTCGTCGTGGGGTTGATGGTTTACATGGTGATTTCCAGGGCCGGACCACTCGGTTATCTCAATATCCTTTATACGCCAACAGCAATGATTGTGGCACAAATTATTCTTATCGTACCGATAATAGCAGCGCTTACCCGCCAGGTAATCGAAGATTTGCATTGCGAATACGATGAGCTATTCCAGTCCCTCTGTTTGCCGACCCACAATGTAATTCCGACATTAGTCTGGGATGCTCGCTATAGCCTGCTGACTGTTGTGTTAGCTGGCTTCGGACGCGCCATCGCCGAGGTCGGCGCAGTGATTATTGTCGGTGGCAATATCCACCATTTAACCCGCATAATGACTACTTCTATTGCCCTGGAAACCTCGAAAGGTAACCTGGCGCTGGCGTTGGCGCTGGGTCTGATCTTAATTCTGTTGTCTCTGTCGATTAACACACTGGTTTACGGCATGCGAGCCAGTGCACGCCATCTCGCCTATGCCTGAATCGCTGTTACCCCTGCTGGTATCCGGGTTGTGTTATAGCGTAGCGAAAAAGCCGCTATTGAAGGATTTAAACTTGCAGATCGATCATGATGGCACCAGCGTCATTCTGGGACCGAATGGGGCCGGCAAAAGTCTACTGGTACGACTGTTACACGGTTTGATACCCCCTGAGTCCGGTAGTATAAATTGGAACGGTGAAAGGCTCGGTTTAAGTATTCGAAGGTCGCAGGCGATCGTTTTTCAGAAACCGGTGCTATTACGTCGATCCGTAGCCGCGAATATTCAATTTGTGCTGAGACATGCTTCGACGGGGCATGCAAAGTCCTGCCAGCAAATTCTTGAGGAAGTCGATCTCTATGAACAGCGTCAGCAACCTGCGCGCCTGCTCTCCGGCGGAGAGCAGCAACGTCTCGCATTGGCGCGGGCTTTGGCGACTTTTCCACAGGTTTTATTCCTGGACGAGCCGACTGCCAGCGTCGATCCTACTTCAACTTTACAGATCGAAAACCTGTTAAATCGCGTTAGTCAGGCCGGGGTCAAGCTTATTCTGGTTACGCACGATATCGGTCAAGCACACCGTCTGGCCAGCGATGTTATTTTTATGCATCGCGGTCGCATACTTGAACATACTGAGGCCAATGATTTTTTTCAGCAGCCCCGCAGTGCAGAAGCGAAGGCTTTTTTGCATGGCGAACTGGTCATTTGAGTGAAGGAGTGAATTATGAATAAGATAATCAAACCTCTATTAGTCAGTTTTCTGGCCATTTTAATTATCGATTCTGGTCAGGCACAGGCGGTTGACCAGTCAATTATTGTGCAATCGACAACCTCGACCGCCAATTCCGGCTTGTACAATTACCTTTTACCGAAATTTAAAAATGATTCAGGTTTTGGAGTGAGTGCAACAAAGCTTATTAAAGA
>CAZYYM010000017.1:0-45154 GCA_964651385.1 uncultured Gammaproteobacteria bacterium
CCGAGGTGGATAATAACGGGCAGATTATTCCGGAATTGTCGGAAAGCTTCGAAGCCAGTGCCGATGCAAAAACCTGGACTTTCAAACTTCGCCAGGGCGTCGAGTTCCATAACGGCAAAACCATGACGGCAGACGATGTCATCGCTTCATTCAACTTCCATCGCGGTGAAGACTCCAAATCCGCTGGTAAATCACTGTTAAGCGCTGTCGAATCGATCACCAGGAAAGGTAAGTTTGAAGTTGAATTCAAACTCAATGCAGGTAATGCCGACTTCCCGTTTGTGGTCAGTGATTATCACTTTGCAATTCTACCTGAATTTGAAGGTAAACTGGATTGGCAAGCGGGTTTCGGTACTGGCGGTTATATCATCGACCGTTTCGAGCCGGGCGTACGGGCTTCTTTCAAACGCAACCCGAATTACTTCAAAGAAGGTCGTGCCCATTTTGACGAAGTCGAAACAATCGCCCTGCTTGATACCACTGCCAGACAAAATGCTGTTATGAATGGCGAAGTACACGCAATTAACCGCGTCGATCCAAAAACTGTTCACCTGTTAGGTCGTGTTGGTAGTTTGAATATTCTGGAAACAACAGGCACCTTGCATTACACCTTCCCGATGCGAGTAGACCAGAAACCTTTCGATAATTATGACCTGCGTATGGCGGTTAAACTGTCGGTCGATCGTGAGCAACTGGTCCAGAAGATCCTGCTCGGCCACGGTGCGGTCGGTAACGATCACCCTATATCCACCGCCAACCCATATCACAACGGTGAAATGGCACAGCGTACTTACGATCCTGACAAGGCCCGTCACCACCTCAAGAAAGCCGGTATGGAGGGTATTACGCTTGATCTCGGCACCTCTGATGCGGCATTCGCCGGCGCGGTTGATGCAGGCTTATTGATCAAGGATTCGGCCGCCAAAGCGGGACTTAATGTCAATGTTGTTCGTGAACCGAAAGACGGTTACTGGTCTAATGTCTGGAACAAGAAAGCCTGGTGCGCCTGTTACTGGGGTGGTCGTCCAACCGAGGACTGGATGTTCACTGCTGCTTACGTTAACGATAGTAAGTGGAACGATACAGCCTGGACCAAGGGTGCGGCTGCTGACAAGTTCAATAAAATTGTCATAGAAGCACGCTCTGAACTGGATACCAACAAACGTCGCGCTATGTATTACGAAGCCCAGGAACTCGTCAACGACGATGGCGGTGCTTTGATACCGATGTTTGCCAATTATATTCATGCTGTCAGCAAGAAGATTGGTCACGATGAAAAAGTGGCTGGTAACTGGGAATACGATGGTAACAAGAACGCCGAACGCTGGTGGTTCGTTTAAACCGTTAAGTAGTCAACAGAGGTAGTGGGTCCAGGCCCATTACCTCTGCATTATAAAAATAATAAATTTTAAAGTGCTACTTAAAGCACTGAATAAAAAGCTATATCGAAACTGAGGAATTAATAACGTGCATCCTGTCATTTCTACCGTCTTACAGCGGCTAGCGCTTGGATTTATGACGCTTTTTGTCGTTTCGCTGATAATTTTCAGTTCTATCGAATTCCTTCCGGGTGATTTTGGCGAGGCCGTCTTAGGCCAGGCCGCATTGCCCGAAACCGTGGCGGCGTTCCGTAAGGAACTCGGCCTTGACCTGCCGATGCACGAACGCTATCTGGAATGGGTGGGTGGGGTTTTGACCGGAGACCTGGGTAACTCCTTTTCTGGTCGAGGTGCCTCAGGTGGTGCCGATCGCTCACGCGCCGTCGTTGATTTAATTGGCCCTCGTCTGGCCAACACGCTATTTCTGGCCGGTATGGCGGCAATTATTGCGGTTCCACTGGCTTTATTTCTAGGCATCACTGCGGCACTTTATCGCAACTCAATATACGACCGCATGGTCAATGCACTGACTCTAACTACCATTTCTTTCCCTGAATTCTTTGTCGCTTACCTGCTTATTTTGATCTTCTCGTCATTTCTTAAATTATTTCCGTCTCTGGCGAATATTGATCCGAGTGCTGACCTATGGGAACGTATTTACCTCACCGCCCTGCCCGCTATCACGCTGACATTGGTCATAGTGGCACATATGATGCGCATGACTCGCGCGGCTATTATCAACCTGATGGCAAGCCCCTATATCGAAATGGCCGATCTCAAAGGCGTTTCCAAAACACAGATAATCATTCACCATGCATTGCCGAATGCCTGGGCGCCAATCGTCAATGTTATCGCTTTTAATCTCGCTTACCTGGTGGTCGGCGTTGTTGTAGTCGAGGTTGTGTTTGTTTATCCGGGTGTCGGTCAACTTATGGTCGATGCCGTAACTACGCGTGATGTCCCGGTCGTGCAGGCCTGCGCAATGATATTCGCCTTAACCTATATTTTACTCAATCTGTTTGCGGATATCATTTCCATAATCACCAACCCCAGACTGTTACACCCACGATGAGAACTATAATATGAGTGTCGGAGAAGATGGCTATTCAGCCGCCGGTGAAGTCAGCCTTATCAAGGCCAGACGAACCTTTTTAGAGAATGTATGGCGAAGTTTAAAATCCGCACCACCGACGGCCCTGTTTGGCTTAAGTGTTATCACCATATATATGTTTTTTGCATTATTTGCGCCTGTTTTAGCGCCCTATGGTGAAGCCGAAATTTTCCCTATGTCCTACGCGCCGTGGGGCGATGAATTCATGTTCGGCACCGACCAACTCGGTCGTGACGTATTGTCACGTCTGATATATGGGGCTCGAAACACCATCGGCATCGCAGTCGCTACCACCTTCCTGGCATTTCTGATTGGCGGTTGTCTTGGCATTGCCGCAGCTATCAGCCAGAACTGGCTGGATCACCTGTTAAGCCGTTCGGTAGACGTTTTAATGGCCATTCCCAGTTTAATATTCGCATTAATGTTATTATCCATGTTTGGATCGAGCGCAACTAACCTCATCATTATTATTGCTATTCTTGATTCCACCCGTGTCTTTCGAATTACGCGCGCGGTTTCATTGAATGTCGTAGTGATGGACTATGTCGAAGCCGCAAAATTACGTGGCGAAGGCCTTGGCTGGATAATGCGTAAGGAAATATTACCCAATATCATGCCTCCTCTGGTTGCAGAATTTGGTCTACGTTTTTGTTTTGTATTTCTTACTATTGCGGCATTGTCATTTCTTGGTGTCGGTATTCAGCCACCCACTGCCGACTGGGGTTCGATGGTACGCGAAACCGCCGGTCTGATTCAGTTTGCAGAGTATGATCTCACCGCTGCATTGACACCAATGTTACCAGCTGCAGCTATCGCACTACTCACCGTTGCCGTCAACTTTGTGGTTGACTGGTTCCTGCATAAAACAAGCGGCCTGAAAAATTGAGAGCCCTAAGAAAATGAGGTATGGTCAATGAGCAGTCGAAGCAAAGGCGTAAAAGGCGACATCCTGCTGGAAATGCACGATATTGTAATCGATGGCTATAGCGACGATAAATGGCACCCGATCATCAAAGGTGTCGATTTGACCTTGCGCCGTGGCGAAGTCATGGGTTTGATTGGAGAGTCCGGGGCCGGCAAATCAACCCTGGGTCTGGCTTCCATGGCATTTGCCCGACCCGGTTGTCGGATCACCAGTGGCGACATCATGTTCGATGGTATGAATCTGATGGTTGCCGACGAAGCAGCAAAACGCGCATTACGTGGTTCAAAAATTGCCTATGTTGCGCAATCCGCAGCCGCATCATTCAATCCAGCGCATAAATTACTCGACCAGACCATCGAAGCCTGCGTGCGCCATGGCACCAGCTCCGAAAACGAAGCTAAATCCGATGCGCGTAAATTATTTGCAGAGCTACAATTACCCGATCCTGAAAATATTGGCGATCGCTACCCACACCAGGTGTCCGGCGGTCAATTACAACGTGTAATGACGGCTATGGCCATGTCCTCTCGACCGGACCTGATTATCTTCGATGAGCCGACAACGGCACTCGACGTCACAACACAGGTCGAAGTACTGGCTTCGATGCGCCAGATAGTCGAGAAATTTAACACTGCAGCAATTTACATTACCCACGACCTCGCGGTGGTTGCGCAAATGGCCGATGTCATCAAGGTATTGCGCTACGGAGAAACCGTCGAAGTTGCCGACACACGCACGATGCTGTCTCAGCCGGAAAAAGAATACACCAAATCACTCTGGTCGGTACGTTCCATAGATAAGGATGAAGAAGTGTCAAAAGACATCATCGTAAAAATCGAAAACGTGGATGCCGGTTATGGTGGTGGCATCAAGGTACTCGATAATGTTTCCATGGAAGTACCCCGTGGTCATACCGTTGCTGTTGTAGGCGAGTCGGGTTCGGGAAAATCGACAACGGCGCGTACCATTACCGGACTGTTACCGCCGATGAAAGGCCGGATTATATTTAACGGTCAACCTCTGCCGGCTGCCCTGAAGGACCGCAGTGTGGAGCAATTAAAAAAAATACAGATGATTTACCAGTCCGCCGATACCGCAATGAACCCACGTCATACCGTGCGTGACGTCATAGGTCGACCGCTGGAATTTTACCTGGGTTTATCGGGTAAAGCGTTGGACAAACGTTTACTGGAATTATTAGAACTCATCGAACTCGACGAAACCTTCGTCGACCGATTACCGGCTGAAATGTCCGGAGGTCAAAAGCAACGTATCTGCATTGCACGCGCGCTTGCCGCGGAGCCCGATTTAATTATTTGCGACGAGGTCACATCTGCACTCGATCAAATCGTACAAAAAGGTATATTAAGCTTACTGCTGCGCCTGCAAAAAGAACTCGGCATCACTTACATATTTATTACCCATGACATTGCCACGGTCAAAGCCATATCGGACCAGATTGTCGTCATGTTTCAAGGCCAGGTTGTCGAACAGGGAATGAAAAGCGAAATATTGTCGCCGCCCTTCCCTGATTATACCAAACTGCTACTTTCTTCGGTGCCGGAGATGGACCCGGACTGGTTAAGCGGTTTATTGAAAGAACGTGCTGAGCAGCAGGCCTCGGCTTAAGCTACGCTAACGGCGTGTGGTTAAAAGTTTGCATTGAGCGAATGGTCTCGATTCCACCGAGCTTCTCAATCATTTTATTTTGATCAGAAAATGCCTGAGCATTGACTTTTTCGGGGTTGAGAATTTCAAACAGTATATTTATCATTTTTGCCTTAACCGAAGCGTATTCGGGTCGCTCGCCAAGATTGATCAGCTCCCGGGAATCTTCTTTCATGTTAAACAAAAGCGGAGGATTACTCTCCGCGAAATAAACCAGTTTCCAATCACCCTTTCTCAACATAAAAATACCAGTCGGACTACCTCCGTCATGATATTCGCTGATAACTACGCGTTCGTCTTCCGGCGACTCGATGAAATTCTGCAAGGGGCGACTCTTCCATCCTTGTTCAACCCGACTGTATTTGCCGGTTACAAAAGACTCGACTGTCGCCGCGATATCAACCAGAGAAACGGCAGTTTCGTTGACACCCCGAGCAATCCCCGGTCCGGTTAATGTCATCGGTATACCGACCGAATCCTCATACATATAGGATTTACACCAAATACCGTGATTACCAATCATGTCACCGTGATCACTGGTATAGATAATCTGCGTTTTATCCGTTTCACCGCTTTCTTCCAGAGCAGCAACAACCTGCCTGATATTATCGTCCAAAAAACTACACAAGCCATAATAATTTCTCAGCCCTTCGGCTTGTCCCCGCTCATCAAAGTAATCATTATAGTTCCAGAATTGCCTCATCTGGTCGATTACCGGATGTTTCAATTGCCCACCTGGTTTAATATCATAGGCTTGCGGTAAATCGATATTCCGATACGGTTCATAAAATTCCGTTGGCGCTACCAGGGGAAAATGTGGGCAAATAAATGAAACAAATAACACCCAGGGATCACCATTTTTATTCTCGGAACGTGCTCTTAGCCATTCCACCGATGCGTGTGTTATATTGCGATCATACTTCGTATAACTGGTTTCACCGGGGCCGATTTCGGCAGCGAGTTCAGCTGCTTGCGGAAAATCGCACAGCGGTTGGCGTTGCAAACCCTGCGGCCATCCCATTCCATTATTAGCCAAATACATTGGCAATAGACTTTCAGAAAACCCGATGTCGTCCTGCGCCGACCGGTAATGTAGTTTGCCAATCGATACGACTTCACTGCCCCGATCGCGCAGACGATGCATCCAGCTTTGCTGTTGGCCAAAATATGGCTCAGCTGACGACCAGCATCGGTGTTCAAAGGTATGGGTACCCGTTGCAAAGCTGGCGCGGGCCGGTATACAAATTGGTGACGGGGTATAGGCATTTTCGAATCGAACACCCCTACTTGCCAATCTATCCAGTGCAGGTGTGCTTGCTATTTGATTACCATAGGCACCCATCACTGAACGGGTATGCTCATCGGACATGATAATCAAGACGTTATATTTATTCGATTTAATCAAGTTGAATAACGCCATTTTTTTGAATGCTCGCCTGATCAACATCGATAAATTCTGATAAAGCTTCTCTATCGATTTCTATTACCGGAATATTCATATCATACAAACGATTTGCAACACTGACACCAACGCAAATATTAACGTCTGAGACACCCAGTACAAACGCCAGCGGCCCACTGCCATTACGCAGAGTTTCCGCAATGCAGGCTGGTGTACCGGCCGATCCGCGGCTTGCCGGCATTACCAGTACTTTATTCTTTACCTTTTTACCCGCCTGCGCATGATGGATATCGATAATTTCCCCCTCTACCGGATCGAACCCACCCCAAAAGCTCAGGCTTCCTTCAAGTAATAGTACCGGACCGCGTACAACACCTTCAACAAGAACTCTACCCTGCACCTTTGATGTCACTGCATTACCCAGCTATCGATTACTACTTCCCCCGCAATTGCAGATTCGACACACTCACTCAAGCTACCGAGCACCACCTGTACCGGTAGCATGCCGGGAGCATAGTAGGCCCATTTCGCCGCATTGGTCATAATCAGACCTTTAAGTCCGTTGACTGCTGGCGAAAAATAAGTGCAGGTATCGGTGATTATTTTAATACCTGCATTTTCCAGTAACTGTGCCCAACCACTTTGCCTAGCCTGTTCAAAAACATGTCGACTGGTAGTCAAATAAAAGATCAATGCAGGATGAATAGATCGGCCGTTCAGTAATCTCACCAATTTCTCAAACTCGGTATAGGAAAAATGGGGCGTACCCAGTGCGACTCCCGTCAGTTTATCATTTGAGCCGTGACTGAGTTCATTACGCGCCTGTTGTAAATCCTCTATCCGTACCTCGACAACAAGTTTAGGCGATTTATTTTGACAGGCCACTGACAGGGTGCTCGCTTCAGGCGTAATACCAACTGCGTGGAATAAAGGAACACTGCCCGATGAACTACCGGCAGCACTGATTGCCTTTAGATCGTCCTCGTCAGTACTGTCGACAAGGCCATTAATGACTGGTACTGTATGACCGCTTTGGCGACCAATAAAATGACCCAGCAAATGATAAAAAATATCATCGGCACGAATCGAGGATGGAATAGTTTCGACATCAAATATGATTTCGGCCCTTCTCAATTCGGTTCGATGAAGACCTGTATCGGGTACGCGCCCGGTTAAAGCAGCACATACGTCGAAAAAATCACCATATTTATTGGTACGTGCACCGATTACCGAATTATAAAAGCTGACAGCATTCGATTCGGAACCGACTATATGATCGCCCAATTCAGGTCGATCCGGTAATTGATAAGGCGCACAGGTCCACACCGGCTTGCAACCGAGCTGAACATAGGCCTGCATCAATTGCCGGGCCTCGTCCATTGCCCGGCTTTGACGCGGATCTCTTATGGTTAGATCATTCAATGCAATCAAACCATTATTAGTCCAACTGGGCACAGCCAATTCAGCTTTGTGTTCCAATAAAAAATTAACGAAGTCGAGGTGAGCCCGGCCGCTATAAAAGCAGGAATCGATATGCGCGAAACGGATATCGATCAGGGTCTCGGCCCTTTCTATATTGGCAGCAGTGACAATGGTCTCCATTGCAAACTGCAGGGCCTTGCCTCGCTTGCCATCAAGCAATGCCCGATCTTTATCTGACAGGTGCAAACGGCTCATTGAATATTTTTATTTTTCAGTAACATGAAATATCTCACTAATATTTCGGGTTTTTATATTTACTGTCAACAGAAATGGCAAAATTACGGTTCAGATGGCACAGTTTAAAAGCACTCAAAGCTGGGAACAACTCGATAGATCCATTTAATTTAGAACCTACCCATTTGCCAGCAAGGAAGCCCATCTGTGACATTGAGTTCATGCTTTTCAGAGATCTATCGCAGTTTACCTGCGACTGGGTTACTATGAGGTTGATCGTCGAGAAGAAAAAGGTTTCTCACGATTTTATATGAAAAAAACTTTCGTTTAGTCAATCCAGTAAGCGACACCCTGACGTTTTAAAAAGGCTTCAGCCTGATTACCTCGCAACATTGCCAGCGTTGAAAACATACCGGCCTCGACACAGGTATTTCCGGCAACACTGACAGTATGTGGCGCATCGTCGACCGGCCAGCCAGTTATTGGATTAAGAACGTGACTGTAGCGTTTTCCTTGACTAAGTAAGAACCGATTCGCGTCACCGCTGGTGGCGATAGCACCTTTATATAACTGGAACAATGCAACAGCCTGGTCTTTACCAGTAATCAACCGACCGACTGACCAGAATTTCTGATCGCGCCGTTTACCACTGCAAACCAGATCGCCACCAAAGTTAATTAATACGCTCTCGCGGGTTAAATCGCGGACGATTTGCAAACACCGATCAACCGCATATTCCTTACCAATACCACCGAGGTCGATTTCCATGCCGGCTTTAAGAGTCAATTGTTTATCACTCCACCGACATCTCTGCCAACCTATTTGCCTTAGCATTTGCTTAACCGCTCGCATACTGGGTAGCCGTTCACTACCGTCAAACTGCCAGACTCGTCGCAATATACCCGAGGTAATATCGAAGAGACCATCGCTCATCTGGTAAAGCTGGTCGGCAAAATCAAGCAGCCTTGCTGTTTCTTCATCGACCTCTATTGCCTTGCCATTAGCAGAATTAATATGATCAATTATGTTACCCGGTAAATAGCGGCTAAATTTCTGTTCGATACGAAACGCCTCGCCGGTTACAGCCTTAAATATAATTTCCGCCTGTTTTTTACAATCGACTTCTATTAATACTTCGCAGGGGCTAGCCATGGCATTAAAGGCGCCACGCCAATATTCGTTTTCCCTTTTAAAAGATTTTCCACACATAAAAAAGCGCCCGACAATAGACGCCTAATTTTCTACTGCGGCACTGATTTTGTCATTACCAGATCAACGAATAATTCAGTTGAAACACAAAAGCGTCTAAGTCGGGTGTTTCTTCACCGGCAGGCACGGATCCATCATCGACTGTCTGCGTAATCATTTCACCACGAATGGAAAATTCGCTTTTATTGGCCATTGGCATACCATATTTTAATCCTACAGTGACGGTTTCAGACTTGGCCAGACGATAGTCATTACTCGCAAAGCCTCTCGAAACTGCACCGGTATTCGGATCGACGTCAGCACCTAAGGCAAGGTTATGCGTATAAAAATCTGCTGCATCCTGCCTATAAAAACGTAGATGAGGTTGCAGATAGCTTCCGCCGAGTTCGTATCGATATCGAAAATCAAAAGTATCCGAAGTTATACCCCAGTCATCGTCGTAGAGGCGATAAGAAAAGTTTACGACATCTTCATCAAAATGATGCACTGTCTTGAAATACAACACAGTCCTGTCGCGGCCGTCCGGTCGACTCTCATACACATAGGGCAGATTACCCGTCTTGAACGTATCAAAAAAAGTCGAAGCCGATGAAGTAGCCGGTAGACCGGTTGCCGGGTCTATGACACTCACAATTTTAAACGGATCGTTTTGATAGCCATTGATTTGTCCGAAACCAAGATTTAACTGCAAGATGGTTTGACGGCTGATGACCTGGGTGACTCCGACCATGAAATCAGTAATCGTTTTGTTATCATCGGCACCGTTGCGATTCTGGCTGGAACCGGCAGTCACCATGGGTTGCAACACAGTCGGAATGCCGCCTTCAGGTTCGATAATATCGTTATTGAAGGCCAAAGCCGTCGTTAAAGTGGTATTCCTGCTGTTAAAATCGTGAGCGTAGGTCGCACTGCCTCCCAGTGACAGATAGTCAAATTCCTTCGAAAAATTCCCACCCCAGGTGATTCTGGAAAATCGGTCCAGCCCAACCTCCCAGTCAACGCCAAAGGCTACGCGAGTATCCTTAAAGGTATCATCCAGAGGTAGCTCCCCGGGTTTCGCGGTGTAGCTGCTTTTACCCGAAGGCGTCGTAAAAGTTTGCGCAACCGTCGATGGATGTGCACCATTTGGCGTCGCGCCGGTGAGCACATCGACAACCAGTCTGAGATCCACACGTTCATCATCGGCGAGTTCCCGGCCGGCATAAATGGCCGGTTCCACCGCACTTACACGACCACCGTCTTCGCTATAAATTAGTATCGCCGTGTCTATATTCCAATCTGATTCAGCGGCCTGAACCGATGGCACCGACGCCTGTAGCAAGGTACAGGTCGCCAGACCCATTCGCGTTTTGATATTTTTTAATTGCATCCGCAACCGCCTCCACCAACCCCCTGGCCACCACTACTGGCTTCCTTGCTGAAATAAATGTGCTCATCGTAAAAATTGTCCAGATAGTCCGGTACCAGTTGCATCGAATCTTTCGCCAGCAAATCCCGTTCCCAGGACTGCACACCCATTGACGAACAGGCAGACAGCATTAAAGAAATCGATAATATGCCAGTTAAACGCATGATATTTTCCTCATTACAGTGCTAACAGTTGTTCGATGGCCTGCTCGATTTTTGCTTTATCCTTTTCACGAAAGCCTATATGTGTAGCGTAGATTTTTCCGTCCCGGCCAATTAGAAAGCTACTGGGCATACCGAGTAACTGGTAACGGGTGGCGGTCTTGCCTTCAGGGTCAAAGCCAATCAAAAAATTGGCTTCCATCAGGTTTAAGAATTTATTAGCAAGTTTACGGTCTTTATCCAGATTAATCGCCAATATTTCAAACCCCTGAGCCCTATAACGAGCCTTCATCTTTTTCATCCATGGAAAGGATTTTACGCAGGGCTTACACCAGGATGCCCAGAAATCGAGGTAAACCACCTTACCAACCAATACGTCAAGGTCGACTTCACCCTGTAGTCCGGGCAATTTGATATCCGGCGCCTCGGTTGCCGCCATTACAACTACGCTGTTCAATCCCAGAATTAATGACAAAACCCACGTGGCTAAAATTTTCATCGTTTTTCCTCTAATTTATCACACCGCAAACCAACTCTGTTGCGATCCCTATCTATACGATGTCTAAAATATAGTTGGTTATTCTTAAATCTCTCTTAAGAGTCAGCATCTAGGCAGTTGCTTAAGAAAGGCTTAAGATTGGAAGAGTAGATGTCAGCTTATAAAAAACAACAGGAATTCATGAATGCGACTGTTACTGGTTGAAGATGATTCATTGCTGGGCGATGGCCTTCATACCGGTCTGACGCGAGAAAACAATAACGTCGACTGGGTAAAAAATGGTGAAAACGCATTATCAGCCATAGAAACAATCGAATATGACGTGGTTATACTCGATATCGGTTTACCTAAAATGAGCGGAATCGAAGTCCTAAAAATTCTACGGGACCGCGGAGGCATGATACCCGTGCTCATTTTAACCGCGCAGGACGGTGTCGACGACCGCGTCACGGGCCTCGATACCGGCGCGGACGATTATCTGGTCAAACCCTTCGATTTCGACGAACTATGTGCACGCTTACGAGCGCTGACGCGACGCTCCCGTGGTCAGTCTGAGCAATTCATTCGTTATAAAAATATAGTCCTCGACCCTGCAGCGCATTCTGTTTTGCAGGACGATGAGCCGGTTAGCTTGTCCCGCAGGGAATTCGCGCTGTTGGTCGAATTATTGTCCGGCAAAGGGCGGGTGCTGTCACGGGCACACCTGGAAGACAAGCTTTATAGCTGGGGTGACGAAATAGAGAGTAACGCCATTGAAGTCCATATTCATCACTTAAGAAAGCGTTTTGGTTCCGATTTTATAAAAACGGTACGGGGCGTTGGTTACAGCGTACCCAAAGACTAATAATAATGTCGATACGAACTATTCTAATTCGACGATTGCTGTTGGTCACATTAATTATTGTCGGAGGTGGATCATGGGTAAGTTATCAGCAAATCCAGCATGATACCCAGGAGTTATTCGACGCACAACTGGCGCGCTCAGCCCGTTTAATTCTAAGTCTGGTTCAGGCTGACAGAAGCCGCATCGAATTTTCCAGTATCCAGAAGTTCCTTGATCAAAATAAACTGGTGACCGGCAATAAATCTGGATCAGACAATTTTCTCAATAATTTATTGAGTGAGAAAGACGAGGGAATACCGAGTGGACATATTTATGAAACCAAACTGGGTTTCCAGATCTGGGATAATGTCGGAAATCTAATTTTAAAGTCAAATAATCTGCCGATTATTGACGTCAGCACAGGCAGTGGCTTTGGTGATAGTCATTTTCTCAACAATAATTGGCGTATATTCAGTCTAACCAGCCGCGATGGTTTATACCGATGTATTACCGCCGATCGAATCGATGTTCGAAATGATTTAATTGGTGACGTATTTGAAGGTTTACTCAAATTTTTTCTACTGCTGGTACCTGCCCTGTTAATCACCATGTGGTTTACCATCAACCTGGCTCTAAAACCCCTGCATAACCTCACTTCACAAATTCGATCCCGCGGTGCGGATAAACTTGATTCAATTCCTGATAACAACGCAGCCGAGGAAATCCGCACGATTACCGGAGCGCTCAATCAATTACTGCTGAAACTCAGTCATGCACTGGCCCGCGAAAAACGCGTGGTTTCCGATGCTGCCCACGAACTGAGAACACCACTGGCCGCGGTCAAGCTGCATGCCGAACTGGCCAGTAAGGCTAATAATGCAGAAGATCGTAAATCGTCGATCGAACACGTGCTTGAAGGCATTGATCGAACAACCCACCTGGTCAAGCAGTTGCTGACTCTCGCCAGACTAAACCCCGAATCTTTCGCGGACAGACTTCAACAGAGAAACATTCAGACATTATTGGTCGACGAGGTCGCGTTACTGGCGCCGCTCGCTGAAGAGAAAAATATTGAGTTATCAATCAATGACAGTGTCGCTATAGTCGCCCGTATAGATGAGACCTCGATACGTTTACTGATTGGAAATTTACTCGATAATGCGATTCGCTATACACAGCCCGGTGGCGCTATTAATTTTAAACTGATTAACCTTGAGACTGAATTTAGCATTATTATCGAAGACAACGGCCCCGGCATCCCGGTAGAAGAACGCGCGCGAGTGTTTGATCGTTTCTATCGCCTGCAGAGTCAGGATCAAACCGGTTGCGGTATCGGCCTGTCAATTGTCATGCAAGTAGTTGAACTGCATCAGGCAAAGCTGGCCCTGGATGAACCGAATCTGGGTACTGGCCTGAAAGTAACGGTGACTTTTCCGAGATAAAAATCAACCGATCGACCTTTCAACTTCAGTCAGAGACTCGTCAATAATATTCAGGGCAGAATCCATTTCAGCTCGGGTTGTGATTAAAGCGGGTGTAAAGGTCAACACATTACCCATAGTGGTTTTAAAACTCAAACCCCTGTCGAGCGCGCTATACAATATCTGCTCGGCTGCATCGTTAGCGGGTTCGCGGGTATCCCGGTCACTCACCAGTTCGACGCCAAACAGAAAGCCTCGACCGCGTACATCGCCAATTAATCGATGCCTGTCCATCATCTCGCTCAGGCGTTCGAGCGCGTATTGGCCGACAGTGGCCGCATTCTCTACCAGTCCTTCGTCTTCAATGATTTGAAGAGTGGTTAATGCCGCTCTGGTAGTAACGGGATTTTTCTCGTGGGTATAGTGGCCGTAGGCATAGTGTTCTGCCAGATCGAGTTCGGGTTTACAAATCACACAGGCGATTGGCAGGATACCACCGCCGAGGCTTTTGCCCAAAACCAGCATATCGGGCACAACTTCATCATGTTCACAGGCAAACAACTTGCCGGTTTTCCCAAGCCCCGTAGGAATTTCATCAAAAATCAACAAGGCTCCAAATTCATCACAGGCATCACGCACCTGTTTCCAGAATCCAACAGGTGCGATATAAGGCACCGCTCTGCTGGGTTCGGCAATCACCGCGCCGACATCGCCTTCCTTTTCCAGCACGTAACGAATTTGGCGGGCGCATAAATCAGCACTGCCTTCACGCACGCCCCAGGCATTTCGATAATCACCAAATGGCGGCACATGCTCGTTTCCCGGCAGCAATGGCCCGACCGGGCCACTCCGAAACATTTCTTCGCCTCCTATACTGCTGGCGCCAAAACCAGCGCCATGAAACGAATCCCAGAAAGAAATAGTCTTAAACCTGCCGGTTTTGACCCTGGCCATCTTCAAAGCTACTTCAATCGCATCCGAACCGCCCGTTGTAAAAAGCATTTTTGACAAGCTACCCGGCGATATAGCCGCTAGTTTTTCTGCCAGATCAGTTGCAACTTCACAGGCGTAACGCCGGGGCGCGAATGACAGCGTTTGCATTTGTTGATGAATAGCGTTAATCAGGCGTGGATGTCCATAGCCAATGTGATGAACATTGTTACCATGGAAATCCATAAATCGCTTACCATTGTGGTCTTCTATCCAGATGCCTTCTGCCTTGCTAATGGTATTTAAACAGGGTGTAGAAACAGATTGGCGTAAAAAGTGCTGTTGATCTCGATCAAGAATAGATTGGGCTTCGGTATTGATATGCCGTGCCTGCCATTCGGCACGGCGGGGGGAAGTATTGACATCGCCTTCGGCACTTTGTGGAAAATAGTGTCTTGATATCGGGTTATTGGGGACCATTTATAGATACCTTCTGCTACAGAATTCAAGCTGTATATTAATCTCAATCAGCATAAAATACTCTAGGCAGAATACCCATCCAGGAGCACACGTGAGCGATCGAGAAACACCCCCGAAAAAACCAAGTTTAATCCTGCGTTTTTTATTCATCCTGCTGTTGCTTGGCGCCATGATTGGGGCGCTCGCATACGTTAAAATGGGTCAAATTCAGGACATGGTCGCTCAGGGTAGTATTCCTCCACCACCGATAAGTGTGACCGTTGCAGAAGCCAAATCCGAACAGTGGCACAAGCGCATCATGGCTATTGGCACACTGGTCGCATCACAGGGCGTTGATATTTCCAGCGAAGTCGCCGGCATAGTACGTAACATTAATTTCGAATCCGGACAGGAAGTCAAATCCGGCACACGATTACTACAACTCGACAATCAGACCGAAATCGCCAGCCTCGAATCAGCCAGGGCGCAATATGAATCGGATAATAACCAGTATCAACGATTGCTCAAACTGAAGAATCAATCTTTCGTCACAAAAAATGACCTGGATACCCAGGCCGGTCTTGTCGATGTCGCTCGATCACAAATTGGTGTCGCTAAAGCTGCTCTGGAAAAGAAAAGTATCGACGCACCCTTCTCCGGAAAACTGGGTATCCGTGAGGTCGACGTCGGTGAGTATGTGGCACCGGGTACCCCGATAGTGAGCCTGCAATCGGTCGATAAACTGCTGCTCGATTTCACACTACCAGAAAGTAATTTCAACGACCTCGCTGTTGGACAATCAATTAACTTCAAAGTGCGTTCTTATGCCGACAGAATTTTTAAGGCCAGGATCAAGGCCTGGAATCCAATGCTCGATGAAAATACCCGCAACGTCACCATTCGCGCCGAAGTCAACAATAAAAACCGGCAACTAGCGCCTGGCATGTTTGCTGAGATGAAAGTCACCAGCACACATAAAGTGGCGGTATTAGGCCTTCCGGAAACCGCAATTTTCTACAATATTTATGGCGAAGCCGTCTATGTGCTGGAAAAATCGGAGATTAGCGATGATAACCCGGTACCCGACTATCGACTTGCCGCCAGACAGGTTAAAGTAGCCTTTCGCGCCAATGGCAAGGTAGGTATAAGTGATGGTATCAAGGAAGGCGACCTGGTGGTTACCGCGGGCCAGCTAAAACTTTACCCCAGCCTGAAAGTTGCGATCGTCGACGACGTAACGGATAAAACATCACCCGAAGATCAGGCCGAGTAAAACGATGTTAACCGATTATTTTATCAAACGCCCGGTTCTGTCTCTGGTCATCAGCACTATGATCGTGCTATTGGGTGTACAGGCTTTTTTTAATACCCAGGTAAGGCAATATCCTGAACTGGAAACCTCGGTTATCACGATTACGACGGCTTATCCGGGCGCTAGCGCTGAATTGATTCAGGGATTTATCAGCACACCGGTTCAGCAGACCGTTTCCAGTACGGTCGGGGTCGATTATATTCGTTCCAGCAGTTCAAACAGCGTGTCCACCGTCGAAGTACATATGAAACTCGGCGTCAGTGCGGATGCCGCGCTGACAGAAGTTAGTACCAAAGTAGCTTCAATTAGGGGTAATTTACCGGCTGAATCCGAAGATCCTGTAATTGCCAAGAGTTCGGCGGAAGGCTTCGCCCTGGCCTACTACGGTTTCTACAGCGAATCGCTGAGCGATGTCGAGGTCACCGATTATTTATTGCGAACTATACAACCAGCGTTATCGACCGTAAAAGGGGTTGCCCAGGCACAAATTCTGGGCGGCAAGACTTATTCGATGCGCGTCTGGATGGACCCAATTCGTATGGCAGCACTCAAGGTTTCCGCCGCCGATATCGTCAATGCAATCGGTGCGGAAAACTACCAGTCCGCCGCCGGCCAAACCCGTAGCGATCTGGTACAGACTGATGTCAATGCGGTTACCGACACCGGTGACCCCGAAGTATTCAAGCGATTTATTATCCGTGGTCAGGGTGGCAATGCAGTACGCCTAGGTGATGTTGCCGATGTCGAGCTCGGTGCCGAGAATTATGACAGCCTTGTGATGTTCGATGGCGTTCCCTCGATTTACATCGGCATTCTCGGCACCACCGATGGTAATCCGCTAACCACCATCAAGCTGGTAACTGCCGAACTCGAGAAACTGAAAAAGTCATTCCCACCGGGTTTAAACGTCGCCATTGCCTACGATTCTACCGAATTCATTCAGGCCTCGATCGATGAGGTTATAGTCACACTGCTTCAGGCATCAATCATTGTTATTGTAGTGATCTTTCTATTCCTGGGTTCATTTCGCTCAACGCTGGTACCTTTAGTCACAATCCCGTTGTCAATCATTGGCGTATTGTTTTATATGCAAATAATGGGATATTCGATCAATCTACTAACCTTATTGGCAATGGTGATGGCGATTGGCCTGCTGGTCGACGATGCCATATTGGTTGTTGAGAACATTTATCGACATATTGGCGAAGGCTTGAAACCAATGCAGGCCGCCTTGGTCGGTGCCAGAGAAATTGCCAAACCAGTCATAGCTACTACCGTCGTTCTCTGCGTCGTTTACGCGCCGATTGGCTTACTGGGAGGTCTGACCGGCGTGTTATTCAAGGAATTCGCATTTACATTAGTTGGCACCATTATCATTTCAACCATTATAGCGCTGACCTTATCACCAATGATGTGTTCGCGGGTGCTCAAGCCAACCATTGCCAACAATGCCTACGCACGGTTCATTACCGGTTTTTTTGAACGCTTACAGCAGCGTTACGAATCTTTTCTTGCCGAATCTTTACACACACGTTCGGTCACTATCTTTTTTGTGATCATAATATTGGCGATGATTGGTATCATGACTCAGCGTTTTATGCCCTTCATTCAGAACGAACTCGCACCAGAAGAGGATCAGGGAGTTATTTTTACCTATTCTCAGGCACCCGACCACAGCAACCTGGACTATCTGAATAAATACACCGCTCCTTATATCGATATCTATCGGGATTTTGAAGATGAATACGAATCATCATTTATGGCGAATGGTTTTGCCGGGCCAACCGTATCATTTTCGGGTATGTTATTAAAACCCTGGGAGTCGCGCAGTCTGTCATCCAAACAGATGATTCCGGAAATTCAAAAACGGCTCGACCAGCAACCGGGATTACAAAGCTTTGCTTTCAACCCGCCGTCCTTGCCCGGCGCCAGTGGCAACACACCGGTTGAATTTATTCTAAAGACACAGCAAAGCTATACCCAGTTATACGGCGTGGTACAACAGGTACTTGCCAAAGCGCGCGAGTCCGGTCAGTTTTACTTCATCAAAAGCGATTTTAATTTCAGCAACCCCGAAATTCGAATTTCAATTAACCGTGAACGTGCGGAAGCGATGGGTATCTCGATGCGTGACATTGGGCAAACATTGGGTGTAGTGCTGGCCGAAGGTTATGTAAGTCGTTTTAACCTCGCTGGGCGCAGTTATAAAATTATCCCGCAAGCGCGCGATATTGATAGAGAAAATGCCAATATCATCGGTCAATATTTTGTCTATAACGACCGCGGAGAACAAATCAGTCTATCGGCACTGGTTGATATCGAATATACCTCGGTGCCCGGTGAACTGGTTCAATTCCAACAACAAAATGCAGCCAAGATAGATGCCGTCCCTGCGATACCGCTCGGCCAGGCATTACAGCTATTACGAGATATTACCGAGCAGGTCGCACCTACCGGTTATAACTTCGACTATCAGGGACAATCCCGTCAATTGATTCAGGAAGGCTCGGTGCTGGCCCTCACTTTTGGTTTCGCGGTGGTTGTAGTATTCCTCGTACTCGCCGCACAATATGAAAGTCTGCGCGATCCATTTATTATTCTCACCACTGTACCACTGGCAATGTTCGGCGCATTAATCCCAATGTTCCTCTCCGAAGTTTCGATGAATATTTACAGTCAGGTCGGATTAATTACGTTAATCGGACTGGTCAGCAAACACGGTATACTGATCGTGGAATTCGCTAACGAGATGCAGGTCAAAGACAGACTTTCGCCACGCGAAGCCGTGATCAAGGCTGCTTCAATACGACTAAGGCCAATCTTGATGACTTCGTTTTCAACTATTATCGGTATCATGCCATTGGTCGTAGCCAGTGGCGCCGGTGCTGCAAGCCGGCAGGCAATTGGAATTACCATTGTAGCCGGGTTCTCCATTGGTACCCTGTTTACCCTGTTTGTATTACCGGTACTTTATACCTATTTTGCCCCTGACAGGCATCTGGGTACGGTAGTGGAAGAATTAGGCTGATAATAAACTAGTCGAATAAACCCGGAGACGAATATGCCACGTTATAATCGAATTTTAATCACAGGCGCAGCCGGAAACCTGGGCCGCGAATTGCGTCGAGGCCTGGCGCCTCTTGCAATGACTCTTCGACTCACCGACCGGGGGGAGATGACGCCGGCCGAGGCCCATGAAGAAACCATAACCTGCGAACTCGGCGACTTCGATGCGGTATTGGAAGTTGTTGAGGGCTGTGATGCAATTGTACATTTCGGTGCAGCACCGGTGGAAAGACCCTGGGAAGAAATCCTCGATAGTTCTATCAAAGGTGGTTATAACATCTACGAAGCGGCTCGGCGCCATGGCATCAAACGCATCGTCTACGCTAGTTCAATACACGCGGTCGGATATGAACGCCGGGAAGTCGGCGCAGATACCGATACCGCCCACAATCCCGATACGTTGTATGGTGTTTCCAAATGTTTTGTTGAGGATCTGGCAAAACTGTATTTCAACAAGTTTGGTATCGAGTCTGCCTGTTTACGTATAAATTCCTGTTTCCCGAAACCGCTTGATCGTCGACACATGGCTACCTGGTTGAGCTTCGATGATATGATCCATCTGGTCGAGCGTTGTCTATTATCTGAACGTATCGGCCATACCGTAGTTTACGGAATTTCCAACAACCAGGAAGCATTCTTCTCAAATCATAAAGTCGCGCATTTAGGGTACCGGCCTAAAGACAACGCTGAAGTGTATCGAAAAGAAGTAGAGGTAGCGGTAGGACCAGGAGATCCGCATGATCCTTCAATCGAATTTGTTGGGGGATTTCTCTGCGCCTATGGTCATCCGGATGAGTCGGAAAGGCTGGAGTCTTAGATAGCCCTTGCTGCCATTTTCCTGTAAGCTGCGCAGTCTTCAGCGAGTTAGTCCCCGGTTTCTTCCATATCGTGATATATAATGCCTTTTAGTACTCTTGGTTTATCTACCCCAATTGTCGATGCTGTAAACAAACAGGGATACATCAAACCATCGCCTATCCAGGCGCAGGCTATTCCTGCGGTTCTCGACGGTAAAGATATCATGGGCGCGGCACAAACCGGTACCGGTAAGACCGCTGGTTTTACCCTGCCTATTTTGCACCGGCTTTCAAAAGGCCAACCGGCAAAACCGAACCATATTCGCACGCTGGTACTGGCCCCGACCCGCGAACTGGCCGCCCAGGTGGGTAAAAGCGTTGCGACCTATGGTGTCAATCTACCATTGAGCTCTGCCGTTGTTTTTGGTGGTGTAAAAATCAACCCGCAAATGATAAAGCTCAGAAAAGGTGTCGATATTCTGATCGCAACTCCCGGTCGCCTGCTCGACCTATACCAACAAAATGCAGTTAAGTTCGGTCAGGTTGAGGTGCTGGTGCTGGATGAGGCTGATCGTATGCTGGATATGGGATTTATTCACGACATCAAAAAAATTCTTGCACTGTTACCCAAGAAACGCCAAAACCTGCTGTTTTCAGCCACCTTTTCCGACGACATAAGAAATTTCGCAAGAGGTCTTCTAAATGACCCGATTGAAATTTCTGTTACACCACGTAACAGTACCGTTAAGGCAGTTTCTCAATTGGTCATACCGGTGGATAAGGCGAAAAAACCGGCTTTGCTAACCCATTTAATCATCCAGAATAAATGGCAGCAGGTACTGGTATTCTCGCGTACGAAACATGGCGCCAACCGCCTTACCAAACATCTTGCGGGTAAAGGAATTAATGCCACTGCGATTCATGGTAATAAGAGCCAGGCGGCCCGTACCAAAGCGTTGAACGGGTTTAAGCAAAACAACTTCACGGTACTAGTTGCAACCGATATCGCCGCACGTGGGCTCGATATCAGCCAGTTGCCCCATGTCGTGAATTTCGACCTACCCAATGTTGCCGAGGACTATGTTCATCGAATTGGTCGCACCGGTCGCGCAGGCGCTGCTGGTCACGCTGTTTCATTGGTAAGCGCAGACGAAATTAAACAACTCACCGATATACAAAATCTGATCAAGCAGACAATTAAGCGGGAATTTATAGATGGATTCGAACCCGATCACAAGCTTCCCGAGTCTCGCTTGAGCAATAAGCCGGTTAAACCGAGAAAACCGCACAAAAAGAAGTCTTCCGGAAAGATCGATAATGGAGTCAAATCGAAGTCTGGAAATAAATCACAATTCAAACCCCGAAAAAAATCTGCTGCCAGACAACCGGCCCGAAGTAGCCGAATCGAATAGGCCGCGTTTTCTAGACTAGTCGGCAATAACCGTCCTATTTCTACCGAGCGATTTGGCCCTGTACAAGGCTTTGTCACATCGTTGAATCAACGCTTCAGGAGATTCATCGGATTGAAAACAGGCCACACCGATCGATATGGTTGCCTTACCGAGTTGTTTCCCCGTTTTCGATTGCTTTAATCGCAATAAATCGATCGATTTTCTCAGGTTTTCAGCCACCGTAAAAGCGCCTGTAATCGGTGTATCCCACAGAATTATTGCAAACTCTTCTCCACCAAATCGAGACAAATAATCATTGCCACGCATTTGCTTGAATAATCGTTGGCTAATACCGATCAGAACCTTATCACCGACAAGGTGACCATGCGTATCATTGACCCGCTTGAAGTGATCAATATCTATAAGCAACAAGCAAAAAGCTGATCGTCTATCACCCGCTTTAGTTTTAATTGCCTTAGCCAGTGTCTGATCAAAGCCGCGTCTATTATTCAAACCGGTGAGTGCGTCTACAGTTGCCTGCTTACGGGCATAATTCAATTCGTCCTGTAAATGTTTTATTTCCTGTGTTGATTGCCGCAAGGATGACTCAAATTTAGTAGTCTCATCGACAAAGCTCCTCGTTTCAGCAATGATATCTGAGACGACATGGAGTACATCACCGGGGTTTTTACTGACAGCCAGCTTTTGTAAATGAGTTTCCAGTCTTTCGCTGGACAACGCAGTTTTTCCCGACAGGTCAACGACCATACCCAATATCTGGGCCACTGTTACCAGCAATTCCCGTTCTTCGACGCGGCCATTGTCACCATTACATCTGCAAATATATTGTGAGAAAAGTTCCTTGGCCTGTTCATCTGACCATTTATCTGTGTCTGCAAATAATTCGTCAAGTCGTGTGATTAGTTCAACATCTTCACCGGACACATAAAAATAAACCAGTGCATAATTAATCGGTGTAATAGGCAGGCTATACTGACCCAGTTTCGCCAGGCAAAGGCGCAAATATTCAGCCGATGTATCATGTAACGCATCAGTTTTTTCTTTAGTGCCTAAATTATTGGCCATAACCCAGTTTTATACATTATCTGATAGATAATATTAGCATTTCTAAGCAAAATTGCTTAAAACGATGCAGGAATACTACATACATTAATTGGATCACCAAAGTATGCACAATCTCTTGGTGTATCGGAATGCCGCATCACTGGAAAAAATAAAAATCTGCTTATCATCAACAAGGTAAGATCTTTCATGACGGAAATATCGCTGAGATTCTTTTTGTCCACCAGTTTTGGGCTACAGACCGGTATCAGTTCAAACGAAAACAAGTATATTGAATCAATACCTGAATATTCCCTATCGCCGAAACGGATGCCCACATCGATATCCTCATTGACAAAATCAACCAGACGAGCGGAAGCATCAATACGTACATCGATATCCGGGTGCAACGCGTTAAATTTATCCAGACGTGGAATCAACCATTTTTATATAACCGATGGCGCAGAGGTGATAGTTAAAGGTTTACTTGACCAGAAATTGTCACCTGCCGACACTGTTCATATCCCTGATCCAGGATTCGATTAAATATCTCGCTATAGAATCACGACGTGGCAAACAGTAGTCTCCGCCAGCATCACCCCACTCAGCAAATGATTCGAGTTGTTTCGGACTAAACCAGTGCGCTTCGGCTATTTCAACACCGTCAATATTAATCTCCGTCGTGATAGCGCGAGCACGAAATCCCAGCATAATAGACGAAGGAAAAGGCCAGGGCTGCGAAGCCTGATACTCGACGCCGTCAACCCGTATACCTGCTTCCTCGAAGACTTCCCGTTCAACACATTCTTCCAGGCTTTCCAGTGGATCGACAAATCCCGCCAGCGTCGATACCAGCCGTTCGGGAAATCTGGAATTACGTCCTAACAGACAACAAGGATTATTTGGGTCTGAAACATCTTCAACCAGCATGATGACGGCCGGATCAGTTCTCGGAAAATGCATGCGACCGCAGTGATGATTACTGCAAAGCCGCATATGGCCACCCTGACGACTCTCGGCCAAACTGCCACAATGACTGCAATAGCCATTGTGACGATTCCAGTATAAAAGTCCGCGCGCATAAGCCAGTAATGCGGCTTCCTGTCCAGGTAGCAACCAACCGGCTTCACGAAGATCGACGAATTCATGTTCACCGGGTAAATCAAGGATATCGGCTTCTTCTGTCGCCGACACATCTGCTGCAAACAAAGGGATATTGTCATCAAAGCCGAGGAAAACCAAATCGTCCAATTCGGGCAAAATAGACTCGACTTCAAAACGACTATGACTGACAGCCACGGGCGCCAGATCGGCCTGTCGATCCCATACCATTAAATTTCGATCGCTGTGCAATAGCAGCACCCGGCATCCCCTGTTCTGCCATTGCTTTTCTACCCAGGATAAATCTTTGCGCAATTCTGACGCCCGATCGATTTTCAGTCCCCGGTAATAAATACCATCTTTGTCAAACAAGGCTAAATAACTCCGTCTCGGGCTAGACTAGATAGTTCGTTTTCACTCAATCCCAGGAGACTTCCCAATACCTGCCGATTATGGCTTCCTAGCTCGGGTCCGGGCCAACGGGTCTGACCCGGAGTTCGATCAAGCTTCGGTAAAATCGCCGGAATCTTCAGGGGCTTGCCATTAATCTCGACCTGCTCGAACAAATCCCGCGCCTGGAAGTGTTCATCGTGTATCATATCTTCGACATTGTAGATCGGTCCTGCCGGAACTCTGGCTTCCTCGAGTATCTGTAAAATATCGGGTGAATTATTTCGACCACACCAGTCTGCCAGCACCCTGTCTATTTCAGCTTCATGTTCCACTCGACCGGGGTTCGTCGCCAAACGGGGATCTTCGGCCAGGTCCGGGTATCCTGCCGATATCATTAACCGTTGAAATATCGAATCTCCGTTACCGCCAATCACCACATATTTGCCATCGAAACAGCGATAGGTATTGGTGGGCACAATACCGGTGACGGTACTACCCGAAGGTTCGCGAATGACACCGGCTGCATCGAATTCCGGCACCACGGCTTCCATCAAATTAAACATCGATTCGTAAAGCGCGACGTCTACAACCTGACCTTCACCGCTGTGTTTCTGCTCCAGTAGAGCCATCGCAATGCCAAGCGCTGCATGAATCCCGGATATCGTATCGCCGATACTCAGATTCGGGCGCATCGGCGCTTCACCGGGTTTGCCATTGACATAGCGAAAACCGCTGATACCTTCACAGACGGAAGCAAAACCGGGTTTACCCGCGTAAGGCCCATTTTGACCGTATCCCGATATGCGCGCATAAACTAGCCTGGGATTACTTTGTTTAAACTCATCCGGACCCAGTCCCCAATTTTCGACGACACCGGGTCGAAAATTTTCGATAATGACATCGGCGCTATTAATTAGTCCCTTGACCAGTTCGACACCTTTTGGTGACTTTAAATCAATGGTAACCGATTTTTTATTGCGCCCAATTGAACGCCACCATAATGAGGTATTTCCATCCATCTCACGCCAACGACGGATCGGGTCGCCACCATCGGGGGACTCCACCTTGATCACTTCGGCGCCAAAATAACCCAGCATACAACCCGCAAATGGCCCGGCCAGCAATTGACCGAGTTCTATAACGCGATATCCTTCTAATGGACCCAGTCTCATATTCAGACTCAATGATTAAATGTAGTCCCCAACTTTGACAAGAGTGGCTTTAAAAGGCAAGGCTGCCTGGACATAATGATTTACAGTATATGTCTGTCATCGCTCATCCTTGATAGCTGTTTTTTATGAAATGTTTTTGTGGCAAATTGTAGATCAATTCCGCAATAACGATGTATATCATCGCACCGGGCGCCGCTTCACGAAATCATCTGATAATAAACATTCTGAGGATGATCAGCTTCGATAAAAAAATACCAACGTTCAACCAGCAATCCCAGGTATTGTATGACAAATGCCATTGCACAAATCACCAGATCACTTTCATTGCCGATTAATAAAAGCATAACGGGCAAAATAAAGCTCGCCAGCAAAAAGAAATGTCTGGCCAGTTTCACGACCGTTACGCCATAGCTATGGATAAAAGCGCGGGTATTAAAACTTCCACCCATCGCACCCTGGGCCATTTGGCGAATGGTTGGATGATGAATGCCGATCGCGGACTGCAGTGTTGACGGATTTCGCAGGTTTTTATTTCTAACCAACGACGCAACACGTGATACTAATGCGCAGATAGCGAGAAAAATGGCAAACCCTGAAAAATACCCAAATAGCTGTGGATCATAATGCGTTGACATAGCAGTGGCCAGGGTAAATCCAGAAGCAGAGCCCATAAGCAAGAAGTTGAGCACGGTTAACGGACTATGCCATTGACGCAGGAACTTTAGTGTGGTGTAAATCATTGATGTACACAGAAACAAAAACAGTACTGCAAAAGTGGCGGCATAGCCAACCACCATATCGAGATGGACTGGATTGCCGTTGGTCAGCAAGTAGACCACGGTTCCATCATCGACTAACTTCAGCAGGGTAAAAATAAATATCAACCCCATAGCCATCGGCAGCGCAATAACCTCACGTGATAACCACGATGTTCTCCACATGGCAGCAGCACGCCAGGCTCGCTCAGGGTGCCCCAAATGGAAAAAAGAAGCGACTAAACCGCTAATTAATAAAGCCAGACTTAGCAAGCCTGCCCTCGCAGTTCCCTGAATGGTTTCAACCGGAAGAATCGATAGCACCGAAAATAATTCGGCGCTGTAATAGGCCAGGTATAACCCCTGGCCTGCACCAATAAGCGTGGTTAGTAATATTACGGAGAAAGCTGGTTTCATTATTTTTCACCTGAATGCACAGTAATTTACCAGGATGTTGAATCGTCCAGAGTGGTGCCAGTGGTCGGTAAACGCTGTTTCCGGTCTTCCTTCTTCAATGGATTATCGACCCGTATTAAGTCTTCCTCATGAATCGTCACATTAATCTTGCGCCGCGGTAGGTAGTGGTTCGCCGGTTCGGTACCCCACTCCGGCATTAACTGATAGCCCCCGGCTTCGGTAATCGCCTGCGAGGCTTCCGATTTAGGGTCGTGAATATCTCCATAAATCCGCGCACCGGTCGGACAGGATAGTACGCAGGCGGGTTTACGGTCTGCCTCTGGCAGGCTTTCGTCGTAAATGCGATCAACACAGAGGGTACATTTCTTCATAACCTTCTGTTTTTCGTCCAACTCACGCGCACCATAAGGACAGGCCCAGGAACAATATTCACAACCAATGCATTTATCGTAATCGACCAACACGATACCGTCTTCGGGTCGCTTATAGCTGGCGCCGGTCGGACATACCGGAACGCAGGGCGGGTCTTCGCAATGCAGGCAGGACTTGGGGAAATGTATCGTTTGTGTTTCGGGATACTCACCAACTTCGAAAGTCTGTACCCGATTGAAAAAAGTACCCGAGGGATCCGCGGCGTAAGGATTACTATCTACCATCGGACCCGCTTCGCCGGACGTATTCCATTCCTTGCAGCTGGTGACACAGGCATGGCAGCCGACACAGGTATTGAGATCAATAACGAGGGCTAATTGAGTCATTGATAATCTCCTATTGGCTCACCAGACCATTGACAAAAGCCTGCCATTTTTTACGCGCTGGTTCCATTCCGGGTACGCGTCGCATGAGTTTAAATTGCGGCGAAGTTTGCTTTGGGTCATTCGCGTCTGCCTTATAAACCCGCACGCGGACGTCATACCAGGCTGCCTGACCGGTCACCGGATCGGAGTTCGAATAGCGATAATCACCCTGGCCGGATGGTATTTCTTCACTGATCAAATGGTTGAGCAAGAATCCTTTTTGCGATTCGTTGGATTTACCATCCAGCGCCCAGCTACCAGAGGCCTTTCCAATCGCATTCCAGGTCCAGACCGTTCCCGGCTCAACAGCTTCACTGAAGCGACACATGCATCTTACGCGGCCGTGATCCGACTCAACCCAGATCCAGTCACCATCACCAAATCCATTTTTAACGCCCACTAGTGGACTGACAAACAGATAATTGTGTGCATGTATCTGCCTGAGCCACGCATTTTGAGAATCCCAGGAGTGATACATCGCCATGGGTCGCTGGGTTATCGCGTTCAGAGGATACTTTTCCTTGTTTATGGTCTGGGTTTCCAGTGGTTCCGAATAAAACGGTAATGGATCGAAATGCAATTTCACGCGATCACGTAGGTGCTCAGGTGGTTGACGACCGGCGCGCTTTCCTTCGGCAGCGAGCCTGAATTTTTGCAGCACCTCGGAATAGATATGCACGTTGACTGGATCAGTATACCGAATCAATCCATGGTCCTGTGCCCAGTGCAGATAGCCCCGGTTCCAGTTACGCATGTACTGAAATGAGCGGGGCAGTTCATACCGGTAAACGCAATTGTTTTTCGCGTACATTTCCCATTGATTCGGATTGGGTTCCCCGCGCATAAATTTCTCGCCGCCCTTTCCCCGCCATCCGGCCAGAAAGCCGATGCCCGAACCCGGTTCGGTTTCGTAATGAATTACCAGATCCCTATAATTTTTAAACTTGCGGCTACCATCCAGATTCATAAAACGTGGTAATTTTAGACGCGACGCCAGTTCGACAATAACGTCCTGGAACGGGCGACACCCGTCCTTCGGCGGCACTACCGGTACGCGTACCGAGTCGATCGGACCCTCAAATTCGGAGATCGGTCGATCCAGCATCGACATGGCATCATAACGCTCCAGATACGTCGTATCCGGCAGAACAATGTCGGCAAAGGCGATAGTTTCCGAATGGAAGGCATCGCAGACGATCAGAAACGGAATTTTGTATTCACCGTCATCATTTTTATCGACCAGCATGTCGCGTACTCGCTGGGTATTCATCGATGAATTCCAGGCCATATTGGCCATGAATAACATCAGCGTATCGATCGGATAGGGGTCGCCACGCCAGGCGTTGGTTATTGCGTTGTGCATTAGTCCGTGTACGGACAGCGGGTATTCCCAGGAGAAGGCTTTATCGAGGCGAACAGGACCACCGTCTTGATCGACAAAGAGGTCTTCCGGTTCGGCAGGAAACCCCAATGGCATGCCTTCCAGTGGTGCACCCGGCTGAACAGCGTCGGGTGAATTCGGCGGCTTTGCACAAGGAGGAATCGGACGTGGAAACGGTGCTTTATGTCGAAAGCCGCCTGGACGATCAATCGTGCCCAATAGCGACATCAGTATACCGAGTGCACGGATAGTGTGAAAACCATTTGAGTGCGCCGCAAGTCCACGCATGGCATGGAACGACACCGGATTTCCAGTTATATGGTCATGCTCCTTGCCCCAGGTATCAGTCCAGGGGATCGGCAATTCAATTTTCTCATCTCGCGCGGTAATTCCCATCTCGTACGCGAGCCGACGGATGGTGTCAGCAGGAATGTTGGTAATGCCCTCTGCCCACTCCGGTGTATATTGCTTTACACGCTCTTTTAATAGCTGAAATGCAGGTTTGACTAACGCACCATTATCAAGTCGAAATTCACCCATTAATCGAGGATCAGCGTCTTCACTATGCGAATTTACCGCCTTTTCCAGGTTCCGGTCCCACCACATCTTGTTTTCCGGTTCGACGCAGGATTTTTCGACTTCCCTCACGGAGCGGAGAAACATACCAAATTGTTCGCTATTGGGGTCACAATTCACCAGATCAGGGGAATTACTATAATTCAGTAGAAATTCACGGTCATAAAGTCCCTGCTCTATGGTTTCGTTTATTATTGCGAGTAGCAAAGCACCATCGGTAGCGGGTTTGATGGGTATCCATTCATCGGCTATCGCCGCGTATCCACTTCGAACCGGATTAATTGCGATGAACCGACCACCATTGCGCTTGAACTTTGCAAGCGCGATTTTCATGGGATTGGAATGATGATCTTCTGCCGTACCAAGCATAATGAATAATCTTGCTCTTTCCAGATCCGGCCCGCCAAATTCCCAGAAGGACCCCCCGATCGTATATATGAGACCAGCGGCCATATTCACCGAACAAAAGCCACCATGCGCGGCATAATTTGGCGTGCCAAATTGTTTGGCGAATAAGCCGGTTAAGGCCTGCATTTGATCGCGACCGGTAAACAGCGCGAATTTCTTCGGATCGGTCTCGCGAATATTATGGAGTCGATCACTGATGGTCGTTAAGGCTTCTTCCCAGGAAATTTCTTCAAAATCGGACTGTCCACGTTCGGAACTTGCTTTGCGTCTCAAAGGTTGGGTTAATCTGGCAGGTGAATACTGTTTCATGATACCCGAGGCACCTTTTGCGCATAACACGCCGCGGTTGATCGGATGCTCGGGATTACCCTGAATAAAGCGCACTTCCCCTTTTTCGATTGTGACATTTATACCGCAACGGCAGGCACACATATAACAGGTCGTCGACTTGATTTCACTTTTTACTGACTTTTGGGCGGGCATCGAGCCGTTTCCTGTTAGATATCTCTCAGCATAGAGTGTGATAACTTAAGATAGAATTAGCAAACTAAAAGTATTAATCGGGGAAGAAAATAAATTTATATTTTATAAATTAATTTTATGGTTACAATTTTTTCATACATTAATTTTATAGAAATATTTCAATCTCTACAACATTGCAATTCGTTTAAAGCCGATACATTTCTGCTATTCGTTTAAAACCGATAGTCTAAAGCTCCGAGCTAAATTATACTGCTTCAAAAAAGCAATATCGACACATCCAAGGGCGGGTTTATTCATGCAAAATTTTAGGCACATGCACTTTAAAGGCGTGATTCGCAGCTTATTAACCTGCGATGGTAATGGTGGATCTATTGCCAGCAAGCCTCTCAAAAGCGTTTATGCTGCACTCGAAGGCTTCCCGGAGGATACTCATAGCGGTCTGACTCGTAAGGCATGCACGCGCTTCCCTTATTTATATTCAGAAGGTACCGTGATTAGTAATAGCCGGCAGCTATCTATAGTGTCGACAGAAGAATTGAGCGAAATTGCCGAAGCAATGGAAATCCTCGAGTTACTACCTGGATGGCTAGGCGCTAATATCGAACTCGAAGGCATACCGAACCTTACCCTAATGCCGCCCTCGACACGGCTGGTTTTCGACAGCAAGGCAACTCTGGTAGTCGACCTCGAAAATCGACCCTGTAGCTACCCGGCTCAGATAATCAATCAGCATTTCCCCGGCAAAGGTCGTAAATTTGTCAAGCAGGCAATGCATAAAAGGGGAATCACTGCCCGGGTTGAACGCGAGGGTAGCTTACAATGCGGAGACTGCGTAGAGGTATTCTTTCCACAGCAAGCTTTGCACCCTTTGCAGGTCCAGTCATGATTCGCATCGAAAATGTATCGAAACACTTCGGTGGTTTGAAAGCGGTTAACAATGCTTCGATCACTATTGGCGAAGGCTCTATTACCGGTTTAATCGGTCCCAATGGCGCCGGTAAAACTACTTTGTTCAACACCGTTGCTGGACTTTATCAGCCAACGGCGGGGCATATTTTTCTCGACGATGAAGATATTACAGGACTCAAACCACATCAGTTGTTTGCCAAAGGGCTATTACGTACTTTTCAAATCGCGCATGAGTTTAGCCGTCTCAGTGTAACCGAAAACCTGATGATGGTGCCCGGCGCTCAATCCGGGGAAAGCCTGATCAATGCCTGGTTTCGAAGGTCCCAGGTCGAAAGCGAAGAAAATGCGATCCACGACAAAGCCGCCAAAGTCATCGATTTCCTCAATCTCGGACATATCGCCGATGAACTGGCCGGTAATCTCTCCGGTGGTCAAAAGAAATTACTCGAACTGGGGCGAACCATGATGGTCGATGCCAAGGTAGTATTTCTCGACGAAGTCGGTGCCGGTGTCAATCGAACCTTACTGCGAGAAATCGGCGATGCAATTTTGAAATTGAACGAAGAAAAAGGCTATACCTTCTGTATGATCGAGCACGACATGGATTTTATCGGCCGTCTTTGTGATCCCGTCATTTGTATGGCCGAAGGCGCCGTGCTTGCCGAAGGCAGCGCAGAAGAAGTGAAAAATAACGAGGAAGTGATTGAGGCCTATCTGGGCCGTGGTCTGAAAAACAAAGACAAGCAGGCAAAAACGGGGCAACCGGCATGAGTTTTCTAATGGGCGAAAACATGCTTGGCGGCTATGGCGGCGCCGATATACTCAAGGGTTGTACGGTAGGCGTGGACAAGGGTGAAATTGCGGTCATTGTCGGCCCCAATGGTGCTGGCAAGTCAACGGCCATGAAAGCTTTGCTGGGCATGTTGACACTGACTTCCGGGTCAGTGGTGTTCAAAGGTAAAGACATTAGTGCTTTGACACCGCAGGCACGCATTGCCGAGGGTATTGCCTTCGTGCCGCAAACCAACAATGTTTTTGTTAATATGACCGTGTTTGAAAACCTGGAAATGGGGGCTTTCCTGCGACATGATGACACCAGCGAAACCGTTGGACAAATATTTGAGCTTTTTCCTATTCTCGCCGAAAAGCAGAACCAGCTGGCTGGCGAACTTTCCGGTGGTCAACGGCAACAGGTCGCCGTCGCACGAGCACTTATGTCACAGCCTTCGGTGCTCATGCTCGATGAACCAACCGCGGGAGTTTCGCCAATAGTAATGGATGAATTATTTGACCGCATCCTCGAAGTTCGCGAAAGCGGCGTTGCGATTCTCATGGTCGAACAGAATGCGCGACAGGCACTGAATATTGCCGACAAGGGTTTTGTGCTTGTCATCGGCGAAAATCGACACACCGATACCGGCGCGGCGTTATTAGCCGATCCCGAAGTTCGACGTTCATTTCTGGGAGGTTAAGGTGGAAGCGATTACCGACTTTATCAACGCAATCATTTTGTTACTGAACTTCATCGTGGTGCCCGGCCTTTCTTATGGCTCGCAACTAGCGCTCGGTGCACTCGGTATCACGCTGGTATTCGGTATTCTGCGTTTTGCTAATTTCGCCCACGGCGATACCATGGCCTTTGGCACTATGGTAACCATATTGGCAACCTGGTGGCTGCAGTCCAAAGGCGTTCACTTCGGCCCTCTGCCGACAGCCTTGCTCGCACTGCCCGTGGGTATCCTGTTCACTATACTGATTATGATGACCACTGACAGGCTAGTTTACAAACATTACCGGCAAAAAAAATCGGCACCGGTTATTTTTATGATCGCATCGATCGGCGTGATGTTTATGATGAACGGGATAGTACGCTTCATCATCGGTCCAAACGACCAACGCTTCCTCGATGGTGAACGTTTTATCGTGCGGGCGCGAGAATTCAAGGCATTTACCGGCTTGAGCGAAGGTTTGAGTATAAAAGTATCTCAGGGTCTGACCATCGTATTGGCGATTATTCTGGTCGTGGCTTTATTCTGGTTCTTACAGCGTACACGCACCGGCAAGGCTATGCGCGCCTACTCCGATAACGAAGATCTAGCCCTGCTTTCCGGGGTTAATCCGGACCGAATCGTACTGGTCACCTGGATACTTGCCGCGATACTTGCGACCATTGCCGGCACGCTTTACGGCCTCGATAAAAGTTTTAAACCTTTTACTTATTTGCAACTATTGCTACCTATGTTCGCAGCGGCTATTGTCGGTGGTATCGGTAACCCCGTGGGCGCCATAATAGGCGGATATGTCATTGCCTTTTCTGAAGTCATGGTGACCTACGCCTATAAAAAGGTATTTGTATACCTGTTGCCAAGCGGCCTCGAACCACAGGGACTGCTTCAACTGCTTTCTACCGATTACAAATTTGCCGTGTCTTTTATTATCCTGGTTCTGGTTCTGCTGATAAAACCAACCGGCATCCTTAAGGGGAAAGTGATATGAGCATCCAGATAAAAACCAAACTGGCCTTTGCCTGCGTCGCTTTGCTACTGGCGACTATTGGATTCGCTCAATCATGGTCAGTGGCTCTTGGCATAATAAACCTCTGCCTGATATCTGCGGTAATGGCGCTGGGCATAAACATTCAATGGGGTTACGCCGGATTGCTTAATGTCGGTGTGATGGGTTTTGCCGCCCTCGGTGGAATGACTGCAGTTTTGGTATCGCAGGCGCCTGTCGCTGCCGCCTGGCAAGCCGGGTCTGCCCGTTTATTCATCGCATTGTTGTTTTTCCTGGCTATGGTCATCGGCAGCACCCTCTGTTACCGAAAAATGCCCGCAAGCAAGTATAAAACCCTAAGCATGGCCACGATTATAATCATCGGCTTGTTTCTCACCCGTTACTGGCTCGACCCGGCGGTATCGGCCATCGAAGCGGTAGAACCCGCCAAAACCGGTTTCCTCGGAGGACTCGGCCTGCCCATTCTGTATTCATGGATAATCGGCGGCCTGGTCGCTGCTGGAATCGCCTGGATCATCGGCAAGATTGCACTTGGACTACGCGCTGATTACCTCGCAATTGCAACTCTGGGAATTTCTGAAATTATTATCGCGGTAATGAAAAACGAAGACTGGCTTACCCGCGGAGTCAAAAACGTCACCGGGTTGACGCGGCCGGTCCCCTACGAAGTCGATTTGCAGCAATCCAAATGGTTTATCGATCTCATCAGTAGTTGGCATAGCGGCACCCTGTCGAATTTAAACGCCGAAGAAGGCACCGAAATCCTGAAGCAATTCGTCATTGAAGGATCGAGCATATTCGTCAAGCTGTGTTACGCGGGATTATTTGCCTTGGTGCTCATTGTTATCTTGACGCTAAGCATAAAAGCCCTGAATTCTCCCTGGGGGAGGATGATGCGTGCAATACGCGATAATGAAATTGCTGCCGGCGCCATGGGTAAAGACGTAACCCGTCGACACCTCGAAATATTCGTTATCGGTTCCGCCGTAATCGGTGTCGCCGGCGCCATGTTGACAACCCTCGACGGCCAGTTCACGCCGACTAGTTACCAACCACTGCGTTATACCTTTCTGATCTGGGTAATGGTCATTGTCGGAGGCTCCGGCAATAACATGGGCTCAGTGCTGGGTGGCTTCCTAATCTGGATGATCTGGATCGAAGCCGAACCGGTAGGCGTCTGGTTAGTCGAGTTCGGTACGTCGTGGATGGCGGATAGTAATGCTTTGCGCATTCATCTCGTTGACAATGCACAGCATATGCGCTTGTTTTTTATGGGGTTGGTGCTGTTGCTGGTATTGCGTTTTAGTCCGGGAGGGATATTGCCAGAAGTGGTCAGGAAACGATCGTGAAGGAAGTTTTTCCCATCTTACACAAGCTTTTCTGTGGGTAGTTCCCGATCTGTAGCTGCCCCGAAAGCTATCGAGAAGCCCGGTCACCAATAGTTCGTGTGCCCGAGCTTCTCGATGCATTTTTTATTTAATGCAGCATTAAACTCCTATTTTCGGCGGTGGAATTCAACTAGTGTATCTTAACGGTATTCCACTTGCCGCCCCCAATTTCGAGCTCCTTATAGGATCCGAAAACTTCACCAACATCTTTAAACTCCACATTGGTCGCACCCTGATAATCAACGTCTCCGCCGGCGGCAATAATCTTGAGCGCTTTATCGAGTTCACCGGGGCCGATTTTTTTGCCTGGAGCATTCGCAACCATCATCATCTTTGATTGAATCGCCGATCGATCAGCCGACCCGGCGGCCTGCATCGCCAGTACAAGTAACGCGGCAGCATCGTAAGATTCGGGAACGAATGGACCATCATGTTTGATACCATTGGCTTTGGCATAGCCGGCGAAGGCATCGGAACCCGAAGAGCCACCCGGCAAAGTAGCGAACGAACCATTAAGATCTGAGCCCATCGCTGCCAGTAAGGTATCGCCTACCATACCATCAGCCATGACGAAACCGGAAAATGCATCGGCATCGATAGAAGCCTGAATAATGCCTTTACCACCCTGGTCGACGTAACCGAATACAGCCAGATACTTCGATCCAGATGCAGACAACGCACCGACTTCAGCAGAATAATCGGCCTTACCATCTTCATGCGCAGCACTGATAGTTATCGACCCGCCTTTGGCTCTAAAGGCATTGGAGAACGAGTCGGCGAGGCCTTTGCCATAGTCGTTATTCGTATAAGTCACTGCGATCTCATCAATTCCACGGCCACTCACAATATCGGCCAGCACCTGACCTTGACGGGCATCGGAAGGCGCTGTCCGAAAGAAGAAGCCCTTATCGTTTATGGTCGACAAAGCGGGCGAAGTAGCTGAAGGTGACACCATAACGACACCGTTGGGTACAGCGACGTTGTTGGCAATAGCCGTGGTAACACCGGAGCAATCGGCACCCACTATGGCAGCTACACCATCAGATGTGATTAAACGTTCTGCAGCCGAAGAGGCCGCCGCCGCGTCGGTACAGGTCGAATCGCCCCTTACCGGCGTTAGAGAAGAGCCTTTCAGAAAACTACCCGATTTGGACGCCTCAGACAATGCCAGCTCCGCTCCACTGGCCATATCAGGCGTTAACGATTCGATCGGACCGGTGAAACCCAGTATAATACCGACTTTGACATTATCGGCAGCTACCGGTGCAGACATTCCTGCTAAAACGGCGCTCGCAATTAAAATTTTTTTCATTTCGTTACTCTCTTTTGGTTGACAGTTGTATTTTTAATAAGTGGAATTCATCGTAATTATTGTTGATTCCCAGGCTAACCTGGCGATTTTATCACTGTTT
The DNA here is from genome assembly GCA_964651385.1 of uncultured Gammaproteobacteria bacterium. Lineage (GTDB taxonomy): Bacteria > Pseudomonadota > Gammaproteobacteria. Next base: position 36,386 of record CAZYYM010000017.1, read on the forward strand.
TCCCAGACTTGCATACGATCAGTTGTATCTCGCGATAGCAATCCCCCCGATATTTTTAGTGTATGCCAGGAATAGAGTTGCATTTACCGACCAATCTGATTATTTTCATGACACATTTTCACCAAACGGGGCTATACACCTGATATGCCGATGGACGCAAGTATGACGAGCGAAACTAGACCTTCTAGCTGGCGCGAATTTCCCATTCAGCAACAGCCCACCTACCCCGATCCGAATGAATTACAGAAGGTCGAAGCAAAGCTGAGTAAAATGCCGCCTCTGGTATTTGCACAGGAAATCCGTGATTTAAAACATCAGCTCGGTAAAGTTTCAAATGGTCGGTATTTTTTGCTTCAAGGCGGTGATTGCGCCGAATCTTTTGCCGATTTCAGTGCGAATCGAATCCGCGATACCTTTAAAGTTTTGTTGCAAATGGCCGTTGTTCTGACCTTTGGTGGTAGACGCCCTGTTACCAAAATTGGCCGGGTCGCGGGCCAGTTTGCCAAACCGCGCTCGGCAGACTTTGAAGCGATAGATGGTGTCTCACTGCCGAGCTATCGGGGTGATATTATCAATGGCGCCAATTTCGACGAAGCTGCGCGAGTACCCGATCCCCATCGTATGCTGGAGGCTTACCATCAAAGCGCTGCAACGCTTAATTTACTACGCGCCTTCGCCCAGGGTGGTCTCGCCGACCTGCATCAGGTTAATCGCTGGAACATGGGTTTTGCAACGGCTAACCCCGCCACCAAAAGATATCTGGATATGTCTGAACGTATCGAGGATGCGTTACTGTTCATGGAAGTTTGTGGAATCAAATCGGCCAATGCGCCATCGATTCGCGAAACCCAGTTATTTACCTCGCACGAAGCACTATTACTGAACTACGAAGAAGCACTCTCCCGGATCGATTCTTTTACTGGCAAGCGTTATAATTGTTCATCGCATTTTGTCTGGATCGGAGAACGCACACGGCAGCTCGATCATGCACACATCGAATTTTTTAAACACATCGAAAATCCGGTCGGCGTAAAAATTGGACCAACAATAAGCAGCGATGAACTCTTGCGCCTGATCGATGCGCTCAATCCTGACAATGAAGCGGGACGGTTAACATTGATCACCCGCATGGGTGCCGATAACCTGGCAGAGAGATTACCCGCGCTCGTCCGCAAGGTACAGACCGAAGGCAGACAGGTTGTCTGGTCTTCCGACCCGATGCATGGTAATACCGTAAAAGCCAGCTCGGGTTATAAGACACGAGCCTTCGATGCTATATTGCGAGAACTACGCCATTTTTTTGCAGTACATCAGGCCGAAGGTAGCTTCGCCGGGGGTATACATTTGGAAATGACCGGTGAAAACGTTACCGAATGCATCGGTGGCGCCTATAAAATTTCGGACGCTGATCTCAGTACCCGCTATCTCACACAATGCGACCCAAGATTAAATGCCGATCAGGTACTCGAACTGGCTTATCTGATGGCGGATACCCTGAAAGAAGCCAAGGTCGCATCCGAACAGGAATAGCTCCGGCTATTATTGACAATGCATTATTTACTACCAGGAACCCAAAATGACCACCAGTAAGCTCGAGCAAGTTTTACGTGCCGGTCAATTCGCCATAACAGTCGAAACTTCCCCACCCGATGCTGCTTCGGCAGCAGTGGTACTCAATCGGGTTAAATGTCTAAAAGGTGTTGCTGATGCGGTCAACGTCACCGACGGCGCCAGCGCCCGCGTTCACATGTCTGCGTTAGCTGCAGCGGCAATCATGGCGCGGAAGGGAATTGATCCGGTATTGCAGCTGACCACCCGCGACAGAAATCGACTGGCTTTGCAAGGTGATGTGGTTGGCGCTTCAGCTCTGGGTGTTCATAATTTTCTCTGTTTAACCGGTGACAGAATGACGGCAGGTGATCAGCCCGATGCTGCTGAAGTCTTCGAAATAGATAGCGGTGCGCTAATGCGGCAAATGCGCGATATGCGGGAGCTCGGTGCGTATCCCTCGGGCCGTAAAATTGATCCGGCACCGTCATTGTTCCTCGGCGGTGCCGAAGTGCCGACCATTCCAGATGCCAACTGGTCGCCAGCACGTATTAACGCCAAAATCGATAATGGTGCTCAGTTCTTTCAAACCCAATATTGCTTTGATCTAGGTATCGTTCAACGCTACTGTCATCGACTGGTAGAAGAAGGTATAACTGAAAAGGCATTCTTTTTAGTCGGCATCGGTCCACTGGCATCGGCCAAATCGGCACGATGGATGGATGAAAACCTGTTCGGTGTCGATATACCTGACGCCATCATCAAGCGCCTCGAAGGCGCCGATGACCAGAAAGCTGAAGGCCGTGCTATTTGTACTGAATTGTTGCAGGGCCTTTACCAAATCAAGGGCTGTGCGGGCGCGCATTTAATGGCGCCGCACCAGGAAGCTGCCTGCGCGCAGGTCATCCGGGAGTCGGGATTACTAGCTAATAGGTAAAATTCCATGACCAGGTATATCATCAAAATATTGATTTTATCCCTGGTGTTTCTGTTTCCGGCCCGGTCTGAGCCGGTAGAATTCAGACTCGAACAAGTCGCCCAACTCCCCGGTATCCCCTGGGGTATGGATTTTGTTACTCAAAATAAACTTATTGTTACATTACGTTCAGGCGGCGTTGTATTACTGGACTTACAGAAAAACAAACTTACCCGTTTAAGTGGTCTGCCCAATATTGCGGCATATGGCCAGGGCGGATTACTCGATGTCGCTATCGGCCCCGAGTTTGTCCGGAATAAGCTAATTTACTTTACCTACAGCAAAGCATCCAACAAGGGATACGTCACTACCCTGGCACGCGCAAAACTCCAGGGAACGAATTTAGTTGCCTGGCAAGATCTGCTAATTACGGATTCGGCAACCAGTACAGCTCGGCATTTCGGTAGCCGCATCGCTTTTGACAATGACAGCCATGTGTTCTTTGGCATAGGCGACAGGGGAGTACGCAGCAATGCACAAAATCTTGCTAACCATGCTGGCAGCATCATTCGACTAACACTCGATGGCAAAATACCTAGCGATAATCCCTTTGTTAACCAAAAAAATAAACGCGCCGAGATATGGAGCTACGGGCACCGTAATCCACAAGGTTTATTATTTGATAAGGACAAGAAAATACTCTGGTCGATAGAACACGGGCCTCGCGGTGGCGATGAAATTAACCGAATAATAAAAGGCCGCAACTACGGCTGGCCAGTGATCAGTTATGGCAAAGAATACTGGGGGCCTGTGGCAGTCGGCGAGGGCACCGAGAAACCCGGTATGGAGCAACCACTCAAAGTATTTGTCCCCTCTATAGCGCCGGGCAGTCTGATGCTTTATTCAGGAGATGCTTTTCCCGAATGGAAAAACAGCCTTTTCTCCGGTGCGTTAAAACTCCGGCATGTAAATCGGGTACCAGTTCTGCCAACCGGTAATTTAGGCCACGAAGAGAGGTTGCTTGAAGAACTCGATGAACGCATCCGGGCTTTGACTGAAAGCCCCGGTGGCTGGATCTACTTTTCAACCGATAGCGGAAAAATCATGCGCTTGAGACCGGATCATTGATTTCAAATCGAGTCGAATTGACCAATATACAATGCCCTTATTGCTGGCAGATGATCGAGATTCTTGTCGACTGTTCGGTCGAATCGCAGCAATATATCGAAGATTGCGAAGTTTGCTGTCATCCTGTTCAGCTTGAAATTGAAGTTGACGAGGCCGGTTTTCCCAAAGTTTCAGCGATTGGGGTTAACGAGTAATTTAGCCGGTAATAAAACCATTTTGAATAGCTGCATTTTCGATTTTTTCGCAATTTACCGTTGTCACCATAGAATATCTCGGCCCCACTTTGATGTGATTTAAAACGGTATCAACTGCTGCATCGGCGCCTTGCAAAAAAACTTGCACTCGACTATCCGACAAATTTCTGGCATAGCCACTTACGTCCAAGCTATCGGCATAGCTTTTGACGAAATTGCGAAAACCAACGCCTTGTACCCTGCCCGAAACTGTTACCTTGATAGTATTCATGTCGGAGTATCGATAGGAAAATCGAGCAATCGATTCAATTCAGCTATGATTTCATCGAGTTTGCTTTCATCAATTTCGGTATAAAACCGACCACCTGGAGCAATTCGCATCACCGGCCCCTGCTCACACTTGCCCAGACAGGCTCTTTCGATAATTGGCACATCGAGTTGATGGGTTTTGATCTGCTGTCGTATATCCGCGATGTAGTCGCGATTTCCACTACCGATGCATGAGCGTTGACCCGTGCCAAGACGCTCATTCACACAAACCACCAGGCGAATTCGTGAGCTAGTCATAATTTACTTGTTTTGCATCTGGATTCTGATGTCCTTGCCGGTTTCATCCCAGAATTCAACCCATTGAGACAATACCCGCAGCCCTTTTTTTTGCTCGAAACTGTCACCTCCTTCAATTCCAAGCCGATAGGTTTCAACCCCTTTTACAAAATAGCGTTGGTAATTTTTCGACAAACGAGGATCGAATTGATCAAGAAAAATGGTTTCGACCTGAAAGGCTAGATTAAGTCCGTTGTCCATGGCAGTTAATGCCTGCTTCACTTCATCCGCATTGATTGCTGGTTTCTGTAGCTGCCGGCCAGCATTTTCAATCAGCGTCAATGATTCGAGAAAATAGAATTTTTGCGACTCCCCGGTTGAATCCCCCGGTTTATCGGGGGAACAGGCTGACAATAATATAACTGCCAACCATATCCCGACAGAATAATGCGGGGAGCGCATTATCGCTTTCCAGCTATCCGCATGCGCAGTGCATTCAACTTGATAAATCCTTCGGCGTCCTGTTGATTATATGCACCCTCGTCTTCTTCCATGGTGGCTATCGCTTCATCAAACAGACTGTGTGTCTCTGATTTACGTCCTACTACCGATACCGACCCTTTGTATAGCTTCACTCGCACCTCACCATTGACCGTCACCTGTGAGGCATCGATCATTTGCTGCATCATTTGGCGTTCCGGACTCCACCAGTAACCATTGTAGATCAGGCTCGCGTATCTCGGCATCAATTCATCCTTTAAATGAGCGACTTCTCTGTCTAGCGTGATTGATTCAATGGCTCTATGCGCCTTTAACATAACGGTGCCGCCAGGCGTTTCGTAGCATCCTCGGGACTTCATCCCGACATAACGGTTTTCGACGATATCGAGACGTCCGATGCCATTAGCACCGGCATCCCTGTTAAGCCGGGTCAATATCTGTGCCGGACTCAAGCGTTCACCATTAATAGAAACGATATCACCCTTCTCATAGCCCAGTTCCAGATAAGTAGCCTCGTCTGGTGCTGCTTCCGGCGAGACCGACCATAGCCACATATCTTCTTTGGCTTCGGCCCAGGGATCCTCGAGATTGCCGCTTTCGTAAGAAATATGCAGCAAATTAGCATCCATTGAGTAGGGCGATTTGTTTCCCTGTTTTTTCTCGATGGCGATACCTGCTTTTTCAGCGTAGGCCAGTAGACTTAATCGCGAATTTAGATTCCATTCACGCCAGGGCGCAATGATACGGATGTCAGGATTGAGCGCGTAGGCTCCAAGCTCAAATCGAACTTGATCATTACCCTTGCCGGTAGCACCGTGGGATATGGCGTCGGCTCCTGTCTCTTTTGCTATTTCAATCAGGCGTTTTGAGATCAATGGCCTGGCTATCGAGGTTCCCAGCAGATACTCTCCTTCGTAGATGGCATTGGCTCGAAACATCGGATTTACAAAGTCCCGAGCAAACTCCTCCTGCAAATCCTCGATGAAGATTTGTTTTACACCATATTTCTCGGCCTTGGCTCGCGCAGGTTCAACTTCTTCACCCTGCCCGATATCGGCGGTAAAAGTCACTACTTCGCATGTGTATTCGTCTTCCAGCCATTTCAGGATGACCGACGTATCGAGACCACCTGAATAAGCCAGCACTACTTTCTTGATCGCTGAATCACTCATAATATTCCTGTTGAATCTGCCCGGGTTTGAATCGTAACCGAGGGTTAAAAAAGAGCTGGGTATTGTCCGTAGAATTGACCAAAAAATCCAGCTTCCAGGTATAATGTAGTATCAAGTCGAGGAGAAAATTTATGTCGGACACCAGTTTTAAGGTACATGCGCTGGAATTAGGTCCTATGTTGAACTTTGTTTACCTGATCGAAGATTTAAAAACAAAGCGCTGCGCTGTTGTTGACCCTGCCTGGGAGGTCGATGCTATCGTCAGCAAAACCCACCAGCTTGATTTAAATATTACCGATATATTGCTAACCCATAGCCATCACGACCATATCAACGGTATCGAAGGCCTGCTAGGTCATGGTGATGCTGAAGTGCATTTGCTCAAACCCGAATACGAGTTCTGGCAACAGCAACTGGATAAACCTAGCCTGCACCACGGCGGTGATGAACTCTGCCTGGGTGATACCAGCATAAAAATATTACATACACCCGGACATACACCCGGTTCAGCCTGTTATCAACTCGGCAACGAAATAATTACCGGTGATACCCTGTTTGTTTTTGGTTGTGGACGCTGCGACTTGAGTGGCGGTAATCCGGAGGATATGTTCCAAACACTGAATAATATGAAAGAGCGTTTGCCGGAGGATATGCTAATCCACCCCGGCCATAATTATTCGGTGAAAAAGACCTCTACTCTAGGTGAACAAATCGACGGCAATCCGTTTTTACACTACGACGACGAAATAGAGTTCGTCAATTATCGCCAGCATGTCCATGATAAAACCAGGGACGAACCTTATGACGCAGTTAGTAAGCAGCAATTAAGAGTGTCGAATTTGCTTTAACTATCCAATCAGGGCCTGGATTTCGGCCAGGTGGTTCACCTTTATGTCAGTAAATTCTGGCCAGTCGATGCCTCTTCCAGTTTCGAGGTGTATGGTGGTTACACCTGCACTGCGCCCCGCCTGTAAGTCATATAGATAGTCACCCACCATAACCGCGTCTCCGGCGCTAGCCTGCCACAGCGATAACAATTGATGAACACCATCGGGAGAAGGTTTGGGTGTGCAGGAATCGCGGTCGAGTCGGTATTCTTTCGGGAAGTAATGTTCAAGACCGCAGGCCAACAGAGTTTTTTCGACGACAGACCTGGTATTGCGCGTCAATATCGCCAGATCAGCACCACGTGCATACAATTTTTCAAGTAGCTCAGCGGCACCGTTCATAAGCGATGATTTTTCTGCGAAATACTCTTCAAGTTCATTAAGTTTTTGCCACAATGGAGCGGACAGTGTCTCAGGCATAGCATTCAGGGCTTCCAGTATGGGCGCCTGAGACGGTAAACCCAATTCGCGCCGGATATACTCGAAATCATGAGCACTAATGGTTAAGGTACCATCCATATCGAATATCCAGTGCGTTGTTTCTTTTAATTGGTACTGCTGCGTCATCTCGGTTAAAATTGCTAGCCGTAAAGAGCCTATTTTAACGCTTGTTTGACAGCATGAGTAGCCTGTTATATCCGCGATATCAATGGTTCTACAAAAATATCATCGCGTTTATCTAAATCTGGGAGTAAGACATGACAATAAATATTGGCGACACAATACCTTCGGTTAAGCTGCAACAGATGCAGGAAAAGGGCGTCACAAATATCGAATCTGACGATTTGTTCAAAGGTAAAAAGGTGGTGCTCTTCGCCCTGCCAGGTGCCTTTACACCAACTTGTTCTGCCATGCATTTACCCGGATACGTCGCTAAATCAGGCGAGATTTTTGCAAAAGGGGTCGACAGTATTATTTGCCTGTCCGTGAATGACGCTTTTGTGATGGATGCATGGGGCAAACAACACGATGTCGAAAATCGTGTACAGATGATTGCCGACGGGGCCATTAAATTTACCCGGGCAATTGGCATGGAACTGGATCTAAGTAATGCCGGCATGGGTATCCGCTCGAAACGCTATGCGATGGTGGTTAACGATGGTGTCATCGAAAGATTAAATGTTGAAGACCCTGGTGCGTTCGAGGTCAGTGATGCAGAGACTATTCTGGCTAGCCTTTAGCCGTGAGCGATATAAACGACACTACCCCTAAAGATTTTGTCGACGAGGCTTACAGTCTTGAAAATAAAAACAGCATGGTCAATTTTTATCAAAAATGGGCCGATGATTATGATCGACAAATGGTGGATAACCTAAATTATTTGTCTCCGAATTTAATCGCGGAAATTTTAATCAGATATCTTGATGATCGTAAAGCTCGTATTCTGGACATCGGATGCGGTACCGGTTTGACCAGCATATTGTTAAATCAAAAGGGTTACACCAAAATAGATGGACTCGATTTTTCTGCTGATATGCTACGAGTGGCTGGAGAACGAGGAATTTACAACAGTTTAATTGAAGCTGATCTCAATCAACCCCTGGACGTTATGGATAGTCGCTACGACGCAGCGATATCTTCGGGGACATTTACCCATGGACATGTTGGTTCCGAACCATTAGATGAGATTTTCCGCCTGTTGAAAGGTGGAGGTATTCTCGGCTGTACTATACACCTTGATCTTTGGCAAACTAGAGGTTTTGAAAGCAAGCTACAGCAACTAATTGATCGAGGAATAATAAGTTGCCTGTATAAAGAAAAAGATTGCTACTACGAGGGCGGCGACCCTGAAGGCTGGTTTTGCGTTTACCAGAAGATTTAATTAATCCACGGAGGGTTGAGGGGACAGATAGTTAATGCTTTTGACCATATGCTAA
>CAZYYM010000018.1:0-44277 GCA_964651385.1 uncultured Gammaproteobacteria bacterium
ATGCGGTCAGGATATTTTTGACCGCATTGTTTAATGATTGGTGTATGGCTGGCATGTTCGTCTTAATTTTAATTGCAGTAGCAGGAGTCCGGTATCCTGATCAACAGGCTGATTTTAATTAACCTCATGAAGCGGCAGTATAACTGATTTTTACTGATTTTAGGGATTTCAATCCCAAATAAATAATTTGTTCTTACGGTCTAGTTTTGGTAGTAAGTCCTATCTGGTTAATAATAATTGGCGGCCCATTAAGGGCCGCCAAAATGCTGCAGAAGGAAATGCCTAGTCGTCTTCGAATTCAATCTGGACTTCGTTTGCGATTAAAGAGTTTTCATCGAATTTCAGGGAAACTATATCGTTGGGGCCATCCGCAGGGTCACCATTATCATCGATCAAAGCCAGAAATGAATCCAGTGGGTCGGTGTACAGCACGTCTTCAATCTTGAGCTTAGTATTACCATCAACAGTTATAATAACTCCCATTATGGTAATATCTGTTGGAGTGACGCCGTCTTTGTCTACTTCCGCGCGCAATTTATGTTTGCCGGTTTCGACGGTCTCTGCCTGGATACTGGTAGCCAACATAGAGGTCGCACCGGTACGTATACCTCTGATTTCAACGCCATCAGCAGGCAGGAGGTTGCCAATGATCATTCCTTCGTCTTCGGTAATAGAGCTGGTGTTGACATCAATTTTACCAAAGAATTGATAGGGTCCCGTACCCGTACCTGTTGAGAGTATACGGATACGATTGCCGCGACCTTTAATCTTGTCAGCGACTAAAACGCCGTCCGCATTAACATACCCCTCAGCTTCTACACGTATACCCTTTCCTACATCGGCTATACCGGTGAGGCCGCCTGACCATTTGGTCGAACTATCTGATTTAATGCAGGTCGATTCGACTTTGAATTGAGCACCGGTGGGGCATTCTGAGATAACCAGACTGACAGGACCTTCGACATCGGCTTCCATACCATCGCTCAGACTGTCAAAGTAATCGTCTTCGAGATCGACTTTTGTTGCGTTATAGGTATCCGGATTGGCGCTAATTTTATTTGGGTCAAAATGCACTTCGACGAAGTCGTTAACCTTATATGTCTGGGCTGGGTTATCAATCAGGTAAATTTTTCCACGCACGGTAATAGACCCCGTGGTCACAGCTTCTATCTTCCCTTTGATTTCGTCGTAGCTATCAAGGTCATCATCTTCTTTGACATACGAAGCTTCAATTGTGCTGTTATTGGCTCCTACCCAGTTGCCGGAAACTTCATATCGTGTTCCCACCAGCAGCACGCCGCCAACGATAGACGGTGCTTCGCTAGTATTAGTCGTTCCGTCGGTGATCATGATGTTTATTCCATTAATCGTGCTGGCCGAATCGGCTGCACCTTCGAGTTCCGCCTCATATAAAACCTCATCGGCAGTACCCGAAACACCATCGTCGTTGATGGTGCCGCGTACACTGACTACCTGGCCGACCTTGTAAGAAGCAGTGCCATCGGTTCTGTCGTCATTGGAATAAGAACCACCATCGGGTGTCTCGTACTCAACGCCATTCATCGAGATACTACCTGACCCGGTATTAGAGTCTTTGGCGGCACTAGTGCTGCCTATCTTGGTAATAACGCCTTTGGCGACAATCGGTGAGTCTGTTGCGGCGCTTCCACCACCGCCGCCACCGCAACCTGTTAAAGCCAGGGCCGATACGATGAGTCCCGAAAGTAAAACGGATTTAAATTTTATATGTTTGTCCATGAAGTATCTCTTTTGCGTTGAGTGTATTTGGGAATATAGTCCCAAAAAATAAAAAGTCAAATAAAATTCTTTTGCTCCCTTTATATTTACAGAATATTAGCATTGAAAATGCGGGGAAATTGCTATTACCCGGGTCTTTCAGTCGCTTCGAGCTTGAAGGCCATTTGCCTGTTGCCTCGATATACGTTGACTTCAACGACATCGCCGGGCTGGTGCAGCGAGATAATTTCGAGCAGGTCATGAACGCCGGTGACCTTTTTTTTATCCACACCCACCATGATATCGCCAGCCTGTATACCGGCTTTGTCGGCCGGGCTATCGATGAAAACGCCGACAATTAACGCGCCTTTAATATTCGGATTGCCGGTCGCCATGGCTGCTTTGGCGGTGATCTCGATACCCTCAACGCCTAACCAGCCGCGAGTTACCTTGCCGTGTTTTATAATTTGCTGCATGACCTCAAGTGCCATCGAAATCGGGATGGCGAATCCGATGCCCTGCGCAGCACCGCTAGTTTTACTGAGAATAGCCGTGTTAATGCCGATTAATTCACCTCGGGCATTGACCAGTGCGCCGCCGGAATTACCGGGATTAATGGCGGCATCGGTTTGAATGAAATTTTCAAAGGTAGTCAGGCCGACACGATTACGACCGGTGGCGCTGATGATACCCAGCGTCACTGTCTGCCCTACATTGAGAGGATTTCCGATTGCCAGAACAACATCACCGACACGGGGTGTCTTCACATCTGTGAATTTGATACCAACCAGCCCGCTGACGGGTATCTGCAATATGGCAATGTCCGTCTCCCGGTCTTCACCGATCAATACAGCCTCACTGCCGCGTCCATCGGGCAGAGATATGCGAATTTTATCGGCACCGTCAACCACGTGTTGATTGGTAATAATGTATCCTTCGGAACTAACGATAACGCCCGACCCCAGATTGGATTCGGGTGGGGTTTTCTGCCGTCGCTTGAGCTGATCACCAAAAAGCTGGTTGAAAATTGGGTCGTCTAGCAACGGGTTTGTTTTTTGCCGGACCTGTTTGAAGGTATATATGGTAACGACCGAGGGTGAAGACAAGGCGACCGCATCTGCATAGGTTAATACCGGCGCCTGGGTTGCCGGCGTGTTGCTGGATACGGATAGACTGGAAGGCGATGACAGGAAACTGAATATTTCTTTATGACCTTTGTCTGATTGCAGGAGCACATAAATAACTGCAATACCGAGACCTATCAGGGTAAATTGAATCAGAAATCCGGCAGTTTTGATAAGTTTCATCAGGAAATAGTATCATAATGACATGGGTTTACAGCCAACAGCTTGATAGAGCAGGGCGATGATATGCAACTGGAACAATTGTGCAAATTTTGCGATGACTATTTAAAGGTCGATGAGTTCAATGATTACTGTCCAAATGGATTGCAGGTGGAAAGCACGCAGGAAGTCAATCACCTCGTGACGGGCGTCACCGCCAGTCTGGGATTGATAGAATTGGCAATCGCTGCAGGTGCGGATACTTTACTGGTGCACCACGGCTATTTCTGGAAAGGGGAGTCACAGCCGATTAGGGGTTACAAAGGTGAAAGGATTCGGAAACTGATCCGAAACGATATTAATTTGCTGGCTTATCACTTACCGCTGGATGCGCACCCGATAGTTGGCAACAATGCGCAATTGGCGAAAATCATGGGCTGGTCTGTTGCTGGAAGTTTCGGTAGTGTTGGGGTTCATGACATCGTATTTCATACTGTGCTCGAGTCAGCGATCAGCATTGGCGAGCTTGAATCGTCGGTCTATGCGAAGCTTGGCAGGCGGCCACTAATAATTGCTGCCGGTGAAAAGCCGATACATAGCCTGGCCTGGTGTACCGGTGCGGCACAATCATATATCGAAGAAGCAGCAGCGCGCGGGATCGATGCTTTTATCAGCGGCGAAGTCTCTGAACACACTTTTCATTTCGCTCAGGAGGCGGGTATTCACTATATCGGCGCCGGACATCATGCGACCGAAAGGTATGGAATACAGGCGTTGGCGGCCGTAATTGGTGAGCATTTTGGCCTGCATCATCAGTATATTGACGTGCCGAATCCGGTGTGAATGAAAAAACCGGCAAATGCTTGATTTAATTCCTCATATCGCTCGACGGAAAAGTCAATTTAGGCTATCCTAGCCGCCGTTTTTTCCATGTGAGGAATAAGGGCTAATTATTCTTCATATTCCAATTTCAAGACCGGGGATAAGATTATAATGTCTTCTGATGGTGTAGATAACAGCCGCAGGCGTTTTTTGACGGCAGCAACTGTCGTGGTAGGCGCAGCTGGCACAGTAGCCGTAGCGGTACCCTTTGTGAAAAGCTGGAATCCCAGCGCAAGGGCCCGTTCCGCGGGGGCGCCGGTGGAAGCGGACATTAGTAAACTCGAACCGGGGCAGCAAATAATTTTCAAATGGCAGGGTAAGCCCGTCTGGGTAGTCAGGCGCGATAAAAAGGCCCTGGCAACCCTGTCTAAAGTGACCGGCAGCTTACGTGATGCCACTTCCAGTAACAGTATCCAGCCGGAATATGCCACTAACGAATATCGCTCGATTAAGCCGGAATATCTGGTTGTCGTCGGTATTTGTACCCACCTCGGGTGTTCACCTACCTACCGGCCTGACTTGATCGAAGCCGATTTCCTCGGTGGTTTCTTTTGTCCCTGCCATGGCTCGAAGTTTGACTTTGCCGGTCGTGTCTTTACGGGTGTACCCGCACCAACGAATTTAACGATTCCCCCACATTATTACCTCGATGACAGCCACATTCTGATTGGCGAGGACGGAGTAGCGTAATGAGTGATAAATCATCTAAAAACGGTTTCATGGGCTGGATCGACGCACGCTTCCCGATGACTAAAATGTGGGAAGAGCATCTGTCCAAATATTACGCACCGAAAAATTTCAACTTCTGGTATTTCTTTGGATCGCTGGCGTTGTTAGTGCTGGTTATCCAGATTGTCACCGGCATCTTTTTAACCATGCATTACAAGCCTGACGGCGAGATGGCTTTTATCTCCGTGGAGTACATCATGCGTGATGTCGACTGGGGCTGGTTGATCCGTTATATGCACTCGACCGGCGCTTCGGCCTTTTTCATCGTCGTCTATTTGCATATGTTTCGCGGTGTCATGTACGGCTCTTATCAGAAACCGCGAGAATTAATCTGGCTATTTGGCATGTTCATCTATCTGGCGTTGATGGCGGAAGCTTTCATGGGATACCTGCTGCCCTGGGGGCAGATGTCTTACTGGGGTGCCCAGGTCATCATTTCATTATTCGGTGCCATTCCTGTTATCGGGGATGATCTGACATTGTGGATTCGGGGTGACTTTGTTATTGCTGATGCCACTTTAAATCGTTTTTTCGCATTGCATGTGATAGCGGTTCCACTGGTTTTATTAATGCTGGTGGTGATGCATATTATTGCGCTGCATGAAGTCGGCTCCAACAATCCCGAAGGTGTCGAGATTAAGAAAAACAAGGATGAGAATGGCATCCCGCTGGATGGTATTCCTTTTCACCCGTACTATTCGGTCAAGGATATTGTTGGCGTCGTGGGCTTCCTGATTCTGTTCAGCGTTGTCCTGTTTTTTATGCCGGAAATGGGCGGCTATTTCCTCGAACACGCGAATTTTATACCAGCCAATCAGTTCAAGACCCCGGAGCACATAGCACCAGTTTGGTATTTCACCCCCTATTACGCCATCTTGCGGGCTGTGCCGGACAAGCTATTTGGCGTTATTCTAATGTTCCTGGCTATCTTCATGTTGTTTATCCTGCCCTGGATAGACCGTGGTAAGGTGCATTCGATTCGCTATCGTTCGAATGCTTTCAAGTGGCTGCTCGTAATGTTTGTAATCAGTTTTATCGGCCTTGGTTATCTGGGGGCATTGCCATTAAGTGATACCAGAACCTTTTTCGCACGGGTATATAGCGTCGGGTATTTCGGTTTCTTCCTGGGTCTCTGGTGGATTAGTAAGAACGAAAAGACAAAACCAGTTCCAGAGAGGATTCAATAATGAAGAAGGGTTTGATTATTGTTGTAACTTTAATGTTACCTGTTCTGGGTTGGGCCGCAGGCGATGGCGCCACTTATCCTGATGACAAGATTGATATAGACTGGGACGATAAGGCTTCAATGCAGCGGGGTGCCCGTACCTTTGTTAACTATTGCATGGGTTGCCATTCGACAGCTTACTCACGTTACAATCGGGTTGGTCAGGATCTGGGTATTTCGGATGCACAGATGCTGGATAACCTGATTTTCACTACCGACAAGAAGGGTGATCAGACCAAGGTTGGTGAATTGATGGAAATCAATATGAATACTGAATACGCCGAAGAGGCCTTTGGTACTGCACCACCGGACCTGAGCCTGATTGCCCGTTCGCGCGGTGTGAACTGGCTATATAATTACCTGCGCGGTTTTTATGCCGATGAAACCCGTCCGCTGGGGATGAACAACGGTGTTTTCGGTAACGTCGGCATGCCGCATGCGTTAGTTGAATTGCAGGGTATTCAGGCCGCGAAAAAAGTCATGAAAGACGATGGTCATGGTAACGAGCACGAAGTGATTGTCGGATTTGAACTAGTCAAACCCGGTAGTCAATCAAAATCTGAATACGATCAAACGGTTTATGATCTGGTAGCATTTCTGGATTATGTCTCCGAACCCTATCGCCAGACCCGGCATAATGTCGGTACCGGCGTTATTATTTTTCTTTTTATTTTCCTGATTCTGGCTTATTTACTTAAGAAAGAGTTCTGGAAAGATATTCATTAGATAAGGAATCAGATAATGTCAGTTGTGGCAAATCGCCGATCGGTGATGAGTTGTTTTTCATCTCCGACTGATCCCGAGTGCCATCGAGCACGTATCGTCCTTGCAGAAAAGGATATCACCGTGGAAATTCACGATGTCGATACCGATAATCTGCCCGAGGATTTGCTCGATCTCAATCCATATGCCACCGTACCTACCATGGTTGATCGCGATCTGGTATTGTATAACGCGCGCGTTTTGATCGAGTACCTCGATGAACGATTCCCGCATCCGCCACTGATGCCGGTCGACCCGGTGTCTCGCGCCAAAAGTCGTCTGGCATTGTTTCGAATCGAAAGTGACTGGTTTAGTTTGCTGGGCAATATTGAACACGGTACCGAGAGGAAAAAAGAACAGGCCAAAAAGGCCCTGACCGAAAGCTTGATTAATTCGGCCGAGGTTTTCTCTGCGATGCCTTATTTTCTGTCAGCGGAATTCAGTTTGCTTGATTGCAGTATCGCTCCCATACTCTGGAGGCTGCCTTACTATGATATCGAACTACCGAAATCCGCCAAGCCGATTACCAATTACATGAAACGAGTATTTTCACGTCCTTCTTTTCAGGCAAGCCTTTCTGAACAGGAAATGGACATGGTCAGCTGACACAGGATATTCTGATCGATGACGCCGAGTAAACCCTATTTGATTCGTGGTTTGTATGAATGGTTGCTTGATAACGAAGTAACGCCTTACATACTGGTCGATACCAACCACGATTTGGTTATGATTCCGGCAGGTATCGCAAGCGATGGTAAGGTAGTGCTGAATTTGGCGCCGAGCGCTATCCAGAAACTTGAAATGACGAATGAATATTTGTCTTTCTCGGCACGTTTCAGTGGCGTTGCTGAGGATATCTATTGCCCGATTGCATCGGTACTGGCGATTTATGCCCGAGAGAATGGAGAGGGCATGATGTTTACCAGTGATACCGAAACGGAATCTGAAACTAACGGTTTTGGCGATTCTGGTAACTCCGACCGCAATAAAGTTCAACGCCCGGGTTTGAAAATCGTCAAATAATTGCTAGTCCACCACGGTAGCGGGACCGAGAAGTTGTAAGTCGAGTAATTCACACAGAATATGTAATACCAGCAGGTGTACCTCCTGTATACGGGCAGTGACATTGGAGGGCACTCGGATTTCGATTGAATTTTCACTCAACAATTGTGCAATAACACCACCGTCTCTGCCGGTAAGTGCGATAACAGTCATGTCATTTTCGTTAGCTGCAAGCACCGCTTCACTAATATTAGGTGAGTGCCCACTGGTACTGATAGCAAGCAGCAAATCACCCGGTTGTCCCAGTGCAGTGACCTGTTTAGAAAATATTTGATTGTAGTCATAGTCATTGGCGATCGCAGTTAAGGTCGAGCTATCGGTTGTCAATGCTATTGCCGGCAAGCCGGGACGGTCGCGTTCGTATCGATTCAATAACTCTGCTGAAAAATGCTGAGCGTCGGCGGCCGAACCGCCATTACCGCAGACCAGAATTTTCTGACCGGCTAGCAAAGCTCGATTGAGCATCGAAGACGCCAGTTCGATCGATTCAGACAATACATTGACAGAATTTGATTTGGTTTCAATACTGTCAGCAAAAGAGCGCTGAATTTGGCTACAGATATCATTCATTAAAAAGGTTCCGCATAAAAAGCATTCTGGATCCAGTCGATAGTAATGTTCTCGCCGGATTGCTGCAATATCAGTGCGTCGAAACGCATAGCCTGATTCTGTAGTTTTTGATTGTTTTGCATAAAAATTTGGGCCGTTTTAATTATTTTAGAACGTTTCTGGTAAGAGATTGAACTTGCTGCACCACCAAAGTCGAAGCTTTTTCTGAATTTGACTTCGATAAAACAGACGATGTCTGCCTGCAGCATGATCAGGTCAATCTCGCCATATCGACTATGATAATTCTGTTCCAGACACCACAGGCCCTGAAGTAATAAATATTGTTTGGCCTCGGATTCGTAGAGCAATCCTTTGCGTTTGTTCAGGTTCATTGTGGATTATTGTGATGCTTTAGCCTGAGTCTGGTTGTCATTCCCCGTTTCAATCAAGCGCGGTATTCCTTTTTCATAGGTGGCCGTTAAAAGCCGGCGATGTACACGTCCGTTTTTATCAACCGATAGCTGCCCGGTTTGGTGGTTGGCGAACTCCTCCGGATGAATCATGAGCCTGCGCAAGGAAGGTATAAGCCGATAAGCATCAATGCCGAGTGCAAATAATCGACTAAATCGGTTCGCACTATTGGGCCAGAGTGTCGTGACACGAGCGTAATCGTGATTACTCTTCTGGTTGAGCATCCAGGGGATATCAACAAATTTAATCTCGTCCAGATCACGATCATTGTCGGCATTGCGATTGCTCGACGCTATATGCGAGGTGGAATAAACCGGGACGTCCTGCGCATGATGAAACTTTAATTGTGGCTTTATCAGACGGGCCTGCCGGGCATTCGCAGCAATAAATATCATGTCGATATCCTGGCGCCGGCGAGAATCAAATTTTACCCGCTCACCGATTACCTGTTCAATAATTTTGCGACGTTGGTTGCTACTGGTCAGATTTAGCAGTCGTTTTATTGCATTCGAATAATCGTTTTTCTTCGAAGGATAAACCTCGGCGCCTACCACACGACCTCCGAGGGATTCAAATCGTTCTGCAAAAGCGGTTTGCAGGCGCTTTCCCCATTCAGTATCCGGTACCAATGTGGCTGCATAGTGTTTGTCTTCGGTGAGTGCATAGTCGGCGATTTGCTGGGCTTCATCTTCAGGACGCAGGCCGAACTGGTACAGATTTAATGTGGGTTGGCTGGATTCATCGCCGTAGTTCAGCGTAAGAGTAGGGACTTTAAGCTGGTCCCGTTGCAGTAACTGGTTAATCAAACCTTTGTTGATCGGGCCGACGATAAACTCGGCGCCATTTTGAATGGCTTGCTCATACTGTAAGTTAAATTCTGCTGGATTATTGCTGGCATTGATGATTTCGAGCGATGTGGCATCTTCATTGTTTTCATAATAGGCGAAGAGAAAACCATTCTGAATGGCTTCTGAAACGGGTTGGAGCTTACCAGTAAGTGGCAGCATTAAGGCAATTCTGGCCGGTTTGATGTAAATACGTTTGCTCTCTTCAAGCAGGTTAATTGCGAATCTGGCGCCAGCCGGGTGATGCTCTCCATACAGTTGATACCATTGATTAATCCAGGGTTCGATACGCGCCGGTAGCATGTTTGAACGGCGGGCGATTAGATTGAGCTCGAGCCAACCTCTTAGCTCTGCGGTTTGCTGCTCTGACAGGGCGCGTAGTATGGCGGATTCGTTGATGCGATTCAGGGCGTCCCAGATAAAGGCATTATTATCTTCAATTTCGTCGTCCGTTTTCAGTTGCTTGCTAATCTGCATTCGAAGTTTGGCGCTCTCCATAGGTTTGCCGATTAAAAGTACGCCTTTAGCACGTATTTTGAGTGCCAGAATCCTAAAGCGATAATCGATTAAGTCTTCGAAGGCTGGCAGGGATAGCAAACCCTGGTAGATTTTTCCGATGCCAACATAGCTACCGGCGAGTAGTGTTTCCTTATACTGTCGATCCTGCTCGATAATATCGGTTTCTAAAAGTGATTCGAAGAAGGGTTCGATATAGTCGTAACGCTCCTGATTATAAAACATCAAGGCGGCACGAATATAAAAAGACGAACGTTCCGGTTGCGATGCTTTGTCAGCGAGATTCTGATAGATCTGCGCCGCGGCAGACCATGATTGTTCTGTTTCGAGTTGAAATGCCTGTACGATTTGTTCCTCGGATTCTGATAAGACTACACTATTATCTTCCGGCTCAATTGGTGTAATTTGACTGGCATCAGCTGTAACTGTTGTTTGAGTGACCGTTTGGCAGGCGCTCGTAACAATCAAGGTTAACAAAAATAATGCGGGTAATTTAGGGCTCGAAAGTCTCATCTGAAAACGGTTATTTTGGCAAAGGGTTTAACCCGGATGATCTTCTGGATCGGTATTATAGTGTACACTCTTTTGCATGAGCGGCGTACTCTATATTGTAGCAACACCCATCGGAAATCTCGACGATATCACACGACGAGCAGTGGAAATTTTACGTAATGTGGACTTGATCGCTGCTGAGGATACTCGTCACAGTCGGCGCTTGTTGGGGCACCTGGGGATAGGCAAACCGATGTTGTCACTACACCAGCACAACGAACATCAACGATTACAGCAAATTCTCGATAAACTGAAAGCCGGCGAGAATATTGCGCTGATTTCCGATGCGGGTACACCGCTGATTTCGGATCCGGGCTATGTGTTGGTCAGGGCAGTTCGCGAAGCAGGTCTTTCAGTCAGCCCTGTACCGGGGCCGAGTAGTATTATTACGGCGTTGTCGGCAGCTGGATTGCCGACAGCGCCTTTTACCTTTTTGGGGTTTTTATCGCAAAAGAATAATGAACGAATTCGGAGTTTGACAAAATACAGGCAAAATTACGGAACGCTGGTATTACTCGAATCCAGTCATCGAATCGAGCGCTTGATGCAGCAGTTAAATGAGATTATGCCGGACAGTGGCATTGTCGTTGCCAAGGAGTTAACCAAAACGCACGAGAATTTCCTTCAGGGAAATGCCAAGGGCATTCTCGCTATGTTTGAACGGAATCCATCGTTATGCAAGGGTGAATTTGTGGTGATGATTCATAATCCGCCACGAAGCGAAGAAATGACAATCGAGCAGTCCGATATTGATATGTTGAAGGCATTGCTTGTTGAAGTTTCAGTCAAAAAAGCAGTAAGTCTGACCAGTCAGTTCAGTGGTCGAAAAAAGAATGATTTATACCGGCTCGCACTCGAATTGACCAGGCTCTAGATAGTGATCGCCATAGCAATTATTAGAAATAATTATAAGCCACTATTTTTACTTTTTATTCAATCTGTGCAGTCCCGAAAAGCATGTTTAAGTGGTTAAAAATCAACTACTTGTTACACCCCAAGATTTCTTCCGGGTTTTATTCAGTATAAGTCAATCGCTATTTGCTTAGATAACTCGAACAAAATAAAGTAATCAACGTCTATATATTTACTATGCTTAATACATTAGGAAACAAATTGAGATATTTTCTGTTTCATTGATTAAATATATTCTCTTGTATCAACCCCGAGATTTAAGAGGTAGAGAATTTCGTTAATATAAACCGACTAATGGCGGCGCCAGTAACATTAAGCGCTTGATAACAGGCGCCGATCCTTGAGTCAAGTAAGGGTAAGGTGAGTCAATATGAGTATTTTCGAAAAGTATCAAGATCGGTACGAACAGCGTCAGCAGGAAGAGTTGTCTCTGCACGAATACCTCGACTTATGTAAGTCTGATCCACTGACTTATGCCACTGCGAGTGAACGTATGCTGGCAGCGATTGGGGAGCCCGAACTTGTCGATACCTCGCAGGAACCGCGTTTAAGTCGAATATTCTCCAATAAAGTGATTTCGAGCTACCCTGCCTTTGAGGAATTTCATGGCATGGAAGACGCAATCGAGCAAATTGTATCCTATTTCAAGCACGCGGCTCAGGGGCTGGAAGAAAAGAAGCAAATTCTCTATTTACTGGGACCGGTCGGAGGTGGTAAATCATCGCTTGCCGAGCGTTTAAAGGCTCTCATGGAATTATTGCCGATTTATGCGATCAAGGATTCCCCGGTATTCGAATCACCACTGGGCCTGTTCGATGTCAGCGAGGATGGTGATATTCTGCAGGCTGATTATGGTATTTCCGCCCGTTACCTGAATAAAATCATGTCACCCTGGGCGGCTAAACGTCTCCACGAGTACGGTGGTGATATCACCCAGTTCAAAGTGGTCAAAGTACAGCCTTCGATACTCGATCAGATATCGATAGCCAAAACCGAACCGGGTGATGAAAACAATCAGGATATTTCGGCACTGGTCGGCAAGGTCGATATCCGCATGCTAGAGCATTACGCACAAAACGATGCTGATGCCTATAGCTACTCGGGTGCGCTTTGCCGAGCCAATCAGGGTTTAATGGAATTTGTCGAAATGTTCAAGGCTCCGATTAAAGTCCTGCATCCGTTACTCACGGCGACCCAGGAAGGGAATTACAACGGCACTGAAGGTCTATCTGCCTTGCCCTTTGAAGGTACGATACTGGCGCATTCGAATGAGTCTGAATGGCAGACGTTTAGAAATAATAAAAACAACGAGGCATTTCTGGATCGTGTTTACATAGTCAAGGTGCCCTACTGTTTACGAATGTCCGAAGAAATTCATATTTACGATAAACTTCTGCTGAATAGTTCTTTGTCGGAGGCGCCCTGTGCGCCAAGTACGCTGGACATGTTGGCGCAGTTCAGCGTCTTGTCGCGACTGGTTGCTCCAGAAAATTCGAGCATTTATTCGAAAATGCGTGTTTATGACGGCGAAAGCCTGAAAGACACGGATCCAAAGGCGAAGTCTTATCAGGAATATCGTGACTACGCAGGCGTAGATGAGGGCATGAAAGGCCTCTCGACGCGGTTTGCGTTCAAGATTCTGTCGCGTGTATTTAACTTCGATCAAACAGAAGTGGCGGCGAATCCGGTACATTTGCTTTACGTACTCGAACAACAAATAGCCCGAGAGCAATTTCCGCAGGAAATACACGATCGCTACCTTGAATTTATCAAAGAATTTCTGGTACCAAATTATGTTGAATTTATCGGCAAGGAAATTCAAACCTCTTATCTCGAATCTTACTCTGAATATGGTCAGAATATTTTTGATCGCTATGTTACCTATGCTGATTTCTGGATTCAGGATCAGGAATATCGAGATCCTGAAACAGGTGAGAATTTTGGCAGAGCTGCACTCAATGAGGAGCTTGAAAAAATCGAGAAGCCGGCGGGTATTTCAAATCCGAAGGACTTTCGAAACGAAGTGGTAAACTTTGTGCTGCGCGCGCGTGCCAATAATGAAGGTAATAACCCCGACTGGGTCAGTTACGAAAAATTGCGTACGGTCATTGAAAAGAAGATGTTTTCCAATACAGAAGAGCTGCTTCCGGTCATTTCTTTCAGTGCCAAGGGTTCTGAAGATGACGAAAAGAAGCATGCCGACTTCGTCTCACGCATGGTAGGAAAAGGCTATACCGAAAAACAGGTACGTTTACTTTGTGAATGGTATTTGCGTGTCAGAAAATCTTCGTGATAGAAGGAATCTGAAATGGCGCAGTTGATCGACAGAAGGCCGAACGCGAAAAACAAAAGCACGGTTAACCGCCAGCGTTTTTTACGGCGCTATCAATCACAGATTAAAAAGGCCATATCAGAACAGATTTCCGAACGTTCTATTACCGATGTAGATAGTGGTGAAAGCATTTCTATTCCATCACGCGATATTACCGAACCAACTTTTCGACACAGTCGTGGCGGTAAAAGAGATAATGTTTATCCCGGTAATAAGGAATTTTCTCAGGGAGACCGAATTAAGCGTCCAGAAGGGGGTGGGCAGGGGCAGGAGCGTCGCGCTAGCGACCAGGGAGAAGGTGAGGATGAATTTGTTTTCGAAATATCAAAAGATGAATATCTGGATATGCTGTTCGACGACCTGGAACTACCGAACCTGCAAAAAAATCAACTGAAAAAAATGACCAAAAGCCGCAGCGTCCGTGCGGGCTATACCAACGATGGAGTGCCGACAAATATTAATGTGGTGCGTTCTCTAAGGTCGGCATTGTCGCGTCGAATAGCCTTAGGTTCGGAACCCCGTCGGCAACTGCATGAGCTGGAAGCTGAACTTGAAGAATTAGAACGTCAAAGTACAACCGACGAGTCGCAATTAACCAGTTTACGACAGGAAATTAGTCGGCTAAAAGCCCGTCTCAAAAAAATCCCATTTATCGATACCTTTGATCTTCGTTTTAATAATTTTGTGCAACGTCCGGAACCGACCTCGCAGGCAGTGATGTTTTGTATTATGGATGTTTCAGGTTCGATGGACCAGGAAACCAAAGACATCGCCAAGCGTTTTTTTATTTTGTTGTATATGTTTTTAACGCGTAGTTACAAAGATGTAGAAGTTGTTTTTATTCGTCACCATACCAAAGCCAAGGAAGTTGATGAGGAGGAGTTTTTTTACTCGCGCGAAACCGGCGGTACAATTGTTTCCAGTGCGCTGCAGTGTATGAAAGAAGTAATTGACGATCGCTATCCAGCGTCGGACTGGAATATTTACGCCGCGCAGGCTTCCGACGGCGACAACTGGAATGATGATTCACCGCTTTGCCATCAAATATTGACACGCGATTTGCTGCCGCTAATACGTTATTTTGCCTATGTAGAAATAACCCAACGAGATCATCAAAGCCTGTGGGCTCAGTACGAACACCTGGTAGAGTCGCACGATAATTTCGCCATTCAACATATCGTCGAGCAAAGTGATATTTATCCTGTATTTCGGGAGTTTTTCCGGAAGCAAACCCTATGAGCAAACTTCTTTCAACCAGTGCTGAATGGACATTCGAAAAGATAGAATCCTATCATGTTGAAATAAGGGATATCGCTGAGTCTTTCAAACTCGATACCTACCCCAATCAAATTGAATTGATTTCAGCGGAACAAATGCTGGATGCCTATGCCAGCGTTGGTATGCCTATTGGCTATAACCATTGGTCTTTTGGCAAACATTTCATTCGCAATGAACAACAGTATCGACGTGGGCATATGGGGCTGGCCTATGAGATTGTGATTAACTCAAATCCCTGCATCGCCTACTTGATGGAAGAAAACACCATGATGATGCAGGCGCTGGTGATTGCGCACGCGAGCTTCGGGCACAACTCGTTTTTTAAGGGAAATTATTTGTTTAGAACCTGGACTGATGCCGAAGCAATTATTGATTATCTGGTCTTTGCCAAGCAATATATAGCCGACTGTGAAGCCCGTCATGGCATCGAACAGGTGGAGCAACTACTGGACTCCTGTCATGCATTGCAAAATCATGGTGTTGATCGATACAAGCGTCCGAATCCGATATCGATGCGCGAGGAACGACAGCAGCAGAAAGAACGTGAGGAGTATCTGCAATCGCAGGTCAATGATTTATGGCGTAAAACTGTTCCGCAAAAAAGTGAAGAAGACAGTGCTGTCCAGCGGGCTCGATTCCCGGTGGAACCGCAGGAAAACATATTATATTTTATCGAGAAGCATGCACCTTACCTCGAGCCATGGCAACGAGAAGTCGTGCGAATCGTACGCAAGATCGGTCAATATTTTTATCCTCAACGGCAAACGCAGGTAATGAACGAAGGTTGGGCTTGTTTCTGGCATTATAATATTCTGAACAAACTTTACGATCGCGGTAAAGTAACCGACGGTTTTATGATTGAATTTCTGCAAAGCCATACAAACGTCGTTTATCAGCCTGAATTTGATAGCCCCAACTTTTCCGGCATAAATCCCTATGCTTTGGGTTATGCGATGATGACTGATATCCGGCGTATTTGTGAAAATCCTGATGATGAAGACAGGGAATGGTTTCCCGATATAGCCGGATCTGACTGGCAGGAAACGCTCGACTTTGCCATGCGGAATTTCAAGGATGAGAGTTTTGTTTCCCAATTTTTGTCACCCCGGTTGATTCGTCAATTTAAACTTTTTTCGATTCTCGATGACGAAAAGGATGAAACTCTGGAAGTATCTTCGATTCACAATGAATCGGGTTATCGACATATTCGGCAAGCATTGTCTAATCAGTATAACCTGAGTATGAATGAACCCAATATTCAGGTATTCAACGTCGATATGCGCGGTGACCGGACCTTAACCCTTCGTTATCAGCCGCATAACAATATTCCGCTTGCCGATACACGCGAACAGGTATTAAAACATCTTCATCGATTATGGGGATTTACCGTGAAACTCGATACGGTCGATGGAGACGACGAAATTCAGCACTCCGATCAATGTCCAATGCCGGAAGAGAGTAGGAAAACCGGCAGTTATTGATAGATAATTCAGCCGCCTTTAATCGGTGGCAATAATACAATATCATCCGCCGCCGAAACTTTTATTGCCGCATAGTCAGCCCGGTCGACTTTGGCATCGTTCAATATCACCAGATAGGATTTGTCTGACGGTATCGGCAACAATGCCAGTACGTCCGGCAGTATCGCATCGTCACCCACCGTTAAATTGCAGCCATTGAAAGAACTTCCTGCAGGCAAGTACTGACGCAATCCACCAAACAGCTTTACCGAAATTTGCACGACAGTAGTTGGGCCGATTACAAACCCAGGCGTTGTAAGGTTTCTGGATTGGGCTCACCATCTTCATTCCAACCACGCATCTGATAGTATTCGGGTAGCATCTGGTCAAGTTTACAAACCAGACCTTTGGCCGTACCAACGTTCGCCGGTTCTTCGAGAATCCGCTTCGGCAGGGTGTCGTCCTGCTTGCCCAGCCCGGCTTTTATGTTAAACAAACGTTCCATATTCCAGATGCGCTCACCTGTTGTTTGTACGTCTTCAAGAGTCCAGTCGGTCTCGCAGGATGCGTTAACCAGTTCGAGGTAGTCTGCGATAGTCCAGCCGCAACCACCGGGAAAAAGGCATAGCCCGGACGAATCTATAAATGCGACTTCATTCTGTGAATCGCGGACAACTTCTGCCTTGCCAGCTACCTCGGTGCTTTCGAAATCGTGGCCATAGGGGTCTGCACGTAAATGGCATGCGCCACGATTACTGGTGGCATATGCGAGCCCCATGCCCTGCATACCGCGCCCGTCGTAGGCAGCAAATTCCTGACCTTTAACCGACATGGATAAATCCGGATGTCCATACTTTTCACAGAGTCGTTTTGATCCCATTGCGATATCGGTACCAAAGCCTTCGTTGTGTGCGGTGAGTTCTCCGATTGCGACCAATGCTTCTGCCGAACCAAATTCGAGTTTAATGCCACCGGTTTCTGTTTCACCGATGGCGCCGATGTCGAATAATTCCATTGCTGCGGCAATCGTTCCGCCCAGCGAAATCGGATCCATGCCAAATTCATTGCAGAGAAAGCCGACATAGGTAGCAGCATCGATGTCATCGACACCAACTGCGGCGCCAAGCGCATAGGCGGTTTCGTATTCGAGGCCCCCCGAAGCACCATGGTACTGGGGCTTGTCTTTGACAGAAAAGTGTGTGGGGTCGACTTTACAGATTCGTCCACAACCTATCGTACAGCCAAAACAGGCACCGTTGGTAACGAAGTTAGAGTGACCGTTCTCGTTCGGAGTGTGCATTGCTTCAGCGTTTATTTTGTCAACTCCTTCAAATCGAACGCCGCGGTTATTGCGGGTCGGCAGAGCACCGAAACTATTGGTGACATCGATCATAGGCAAAGTGCCGTCACGAGACATTTCATCTCGGTCATTCATGCGTGCATTGACTTCACTAGCGAGTTTAAAAAATCCTGCTGGATCAGGACTCTTTACGCCTTTAGTTCCGCGTACTGCTATGGTCTTAATTTTCTTCGCGCCCATCACCGTACCAACCCCGGATCGCCCGGCAGCGCGGTGTAAATCATTAACCACACAGGCATAGCGGCAAAGGTTTTCACCTGCCTGACCGATAGAAGCGAAGCGCATCAACGGGTCACTATATTTAGTATGTAGAATTTCCTCTGTTTCCCAAACCGTTTTACCCCAGACGTCCGTTGCATCGCAGAGTTCGACTTTGTCGTTTTCGATATGCAGATAAACCGGCTTTTCAGATTCGCCCTCAATGATTAACATATCATATCCGGCAAATTTCAACTCCGCCCCGAACTTACCACCTGAATTGGAGCAGGCAATGGCATCCGTTAACGCGCCCTTGGTGATGACGGAATATCGGCCGCTGGTCGAAGCCAGGGTGCCGGTTACCGGGCCAGTGGCAAAAATCAGCTTGTTTTGCGGAGACAAGGCATCGGCCGAAGGGTTCATTTCTTCGAGTAGATATTTACTGCCCAAACCACGCTGACCCAGATAATCGTTCGCCCACGCCATATTCAGAGGCTCGATCTTGCAAGTGCCTTCAGTCAGGTTGACGCGTAAAATCTGTCTTTGCCAGGTCATCGGTGTTCTCCTCGAGCACGATTTATTATGGCTGTGATTGTAGCGCTTAGTGACTGTGCTTAACAAATCAAAAATGAGTCGATACTGATAATACCGATTGGAAATTGTATTGGCTTATTGTTAGGCTAGGGTGGAGTTCGCCCGGGGGTAAAACAGTTTCATGATCAAAGTAATTATCGAACGCGTCATCGCCGAAGGTCTCGAGGTACCATATGAAAAAGCCATCGCGGAGCTGTTGACCGTGATGACGCGGGCACCTGGTTATTTATCCGGTGAATCGCTAGTTGATGTCAGAAAACCCAATCACTATGTGATTGTGGCGCGCTGGTCCGATCAGGCTTCCTGGGATGAGTGGTTTCGCTCGGAGGATCGTAAACAGGTTTTGACCGCGATAGCTCCCTTTTTGCAAACCAATGAAAAGTTTACGGTGTTGCAGCAATTGTCGTATCACAAGTATTCGCGCAGCTGATACCCGGCAGTTTAAATTACCAGAATTAACCGGCTGAGAATAAATTAGTCATACAGAAATAAGCCGATAGATAATAATTGCAGCGTTTTGTCATTCAGTACGGATAATTACTGGACCATAAAGATATTACGAGCTTACAAAAATTAACTCGATACAAGAAATTCAAGTATCATAACTACCAAGTCAGCCGGATAATCGCTGGTCAGTTTATCTGACTGGAGGAAAGTCCGGGCTCCACAGGACAGAGTGCCAGATAACATCTGGGAGGCGTGAGCCTACGGCCAGTGCAACAGAGAGTAGACCGCCAGCTCACGCTTACGGGCGATGGGCTGGTAAGGGTGAAAGGGTGCGGTAAGAGCGCACCGCGCTTCCGGTAACAGAAGTGGCATGGTAAACCCCACTCGGAGCAAGACCAAATAGGAAAACGATGGCGTTGTCCGCGCCGTTTTCGGGTTGGTCGCTTGAGACTGATAGGTGACTTTCAGTCCAGATGAATGATTATCCTCGACAGAACCCGGCTTACAGGCTGACTTACCTTCGATATTTAGTCACCGCAAAGGTGACTAAATATTCGAACCAGGTATGTCTGAGTCCTATTACCAACAGGTAAGAAATCCCCAAAAAACCGCATAACTTAAAGTGTTACATTAACTTACAACTCTAAGCTTCCGATTTAACTAAATATATAGAGTTTGATAATGCTTTCCTATGCTAAGTCATTGAGTTATTGAGAAAAAACCCTGTTTTTTACCCCTGATTTCACTTGACTTGTGGGGTATTTAGGCCATATTGTGTGTATTAGTGGGTTAAAGTGTCATATTGTGACAAAAATAGCGGGTTAGGGCGTGCACAAATTTCGAGGTGATTCCAGTTTATCACTAGATGCGAAGGGCAGGGTTGTTTTGCCGGCGAAATACCGTGAGCGCCTGTCCGAAATCTGTAATAACCAGGTCGTTATCACCATCGACACTGACAGTCCTTGCCTGCTGATGTACCCGCTCAACGAGTGGGAGTTAATCGAGGCAAAAATCGATGCTTTACCCAGTCTTAACGACATGACTCGACGACTTCAGCGGCTTTTAATCGGCCATGCTACCGATGTTGAAGTCGATGCCAATGGTCGATTTTTACTGTCAAATACACTACGCGAGCATGCTCGATTGACCAAGAAGGTAGTTTTGATAGGACAGGGCAAAAAATTTGAAATATGGGATGAGGAGAACTGGAATAAAAGTAAGGAAAGCTGGTTGTCCGATAAAGCCGATAGTGATATGCCACAGGCATTAGCAGAATTGTCGTTATGATTCAGTCAGGTTTTCGTCATGCATCCGTACTACGGAGCGAAGTTATTGCCCAGCTTGAGGTCCGTTCCGATGGCATATACGTCGATGGTACTTATGGTAGGGGCGGTCATGCGCAATTGATACTTGACCAGCTAGGCGAGCAAGGGCGATTAATCGTAATGGATAAAGATCCGGAGGCGATTGAATCGGCCCGTCAGTGTATGGGACAGGATGCTCGTGTCACAATTTTTCATGACGATTACACCGCTATGAGCGAACAGCTCGCTGGACTGAAATTGAGCGAAAAAGTTGACGGTGTTTTACTCGATCTCGGTGTATCGTCACCTCAGCTTGACGATGCCAGTCGTGGGTTCAGTTTTCAGAAAAACGGTCCATTAGACATGCGTATGAATCCTGAGCAGGGTGAATCAGCAGCCGAGTGGTTAGGTTACGCGGATGAAATGGATATTGCTAAAGTATTATGGGAGCTGGGTGAAGAGCGTTTCTCACGCCGCATTGCGCGCAAGATAGTCGAAACACGCGATCGGCAGCCGATTGAAGACACTGCTGGCTTATCGGCTCTCATTGCCAGTTGCATTCCCCAACGCGATCACAGGAAACATCCCGCTACGCGCAGTTTTCAGGCGATTCGTATTCATGTCAATCGTGAGCTCGAGCATATTGTTGAAATACTCGATTCTATATTTGATGTATTGAGGACAGGCGGCAGATTGTTAGTGATTAGCTTTCATTCCCTCGAAGATCGCCTGGTCAAACGTTTTTTCAAGGCACAAAGTAGCAGCCCAAAGGTGCCGAAAGGTATGGCAATACCGGAAAGTGAGCTGGTTTCGAATATTCGTCTCAAGATAGTTGGCAAGGCAATTAAGGCCGGAGACGCGGAGCTGGCTGCTAATCCACGGTCTCGGTCGGCAGTATTACGCGTTGCTGAGAGAATAGCTTAATGAAGCACAAATACTGGTTTGTGCTGCTGATAGCAATGGTTCTCAGCAGTGCCTTAACTGTGATTTATGTGAAACACGAGAGTCGGGTTTTGTTTGCCGAATTACGTCATTTGCAAAAGCAGCAGGATCAGGCAGTAATTCAGTGGAGCAGGTTGCAATTACAAAATTCCACACTAGCCACCCAGAGCAATATTGAATCACAGGCGCGTAAGAGCCTGAAAATGCGACTACCTGAAACGGTGCAACTGGTGAAACTGCCATGAAGCAGTTAGCCGATGAACAGGCGAAAAATCAGGCGGTGTTTTTTACCGGACGACACTATCTGGTATTGGGTTTAATGTTATCTCTGCTTGCTGGTCTGGTTGGTCGAGCGTTTTATTTGCAAATCGTAGAGCAGGCGTTTCTTGCAGAGCAGGGGGAGCAACGCCAGATAAGAACGATCGAGACGCCTGCCTACCGGGGCACAATAGCTGATCGTCACGGTACTCCTCTGGCAATCAGTACGCCTGTGGACTCGGTCTGGGTTAATCCGGGTGAAATTCTACGGGATTTGCCGGCGCTAAAATCAGTTTCCAAAAAGCTTGGGCTCAATTACCGCGATACGGTCGCTGCCTTGAAACAAAAGGCCGGTAAAGAGTTTATATATCTCAAACGTCAACTCGAACCTGAGGTTGCCCGGTCGATCGCCAAAGGAGTCGACGGTGTTTATCTTCAGCGCGAATATAACCGCTACTATCCGGCCGGTGAAGTGGTGTCACATCTACTTGGATTTACCGACATCGACGACAAAGGACAGGAAGGGCTGGAACTCATCTATGAGAATTGGTTGAAGGCGCGACCGGGACAGCGTCGTGTTATTCGCAATCGAAAAGGCGAGGTGGTAGAAGAGCTGGCGCAGGTCAAACGTTCGCGTTCGGGCAATGACATAATTACCAGCATTGATATGCGTTTGCAATATATTGCCTATCGCAGTCTGGCGAGAGCGATTCAATATCACGGTGCAAAATCGGGTAGTGCGGTTTTGATCGATGCACGCAATGGTGAGGTACTGGCGATGGTGAATCAACCGTCGTATAACCCGAATCAACGCAACAAAATGACGGCTTCACAGCAGCGCAATCGAGCACTCACCGATGTATTTGAGCCTGGCTCGGCGATTAAACCATTTACGCTGGCAGCGGCAATAGACCATGGCAAGTTTAACGGAGAAAGTCTGGTTAATACGTCGCCGGGCTGGTTCATGGTCAGCGGTCACCCGATTAAGGATATTCGTAATTATGGCAAGCTTGATCTTGCCGGTATATTACGTAAATCGAGTAATGTGGGTGCCTCACGCATCGCGCTTTCGTTAACAGCCAGCGAGCTTTGGCAGTCTTTTTCGGACTATGGCTTTGGTGGGCCTTCGGGGGTGTCTTTCCCGGCTGAATCTTCCGGTTATTTCCGTCACTATTCCAAGTGGCAACCGCTTGATCATGCCACGATGGGATTTGGCTACGGTATTTCGGTGTCTATCACCCAACTTGCGCGTGCCTATGGAATAATTGCCAACCAGGGTCGGGAGCTTGAAATCAGCCTGCTGAAAAGGCAGCCCGAGGATGTTCCTCAAAATAAAATTTCGCGCCATGTAATGAAATCGACCACTGCTCGAATGATAATTAAAATGATGGAAGAAGTAGTTGGTCCAAAGGGTACCGCCGCCAAGGCTGCAGTAACTGGATATCGCGTCGCGGGTAAAACCGGGACCGCCAAAAAGAGTATTGCCGGTGGTTATCAGAAAGATGATTACATAGCTGTATTTGCCGGCCTGGCGCCTGCCAGCGACCCGCGACTGGTGATGGCAGTGATGATTGATGAACCAACGCAGAATGGTTACTACGGCGGCACGGTTGCAGCACCGGTATTTCGCGAAGTCATGAGCAATGCGTTACGAATTCTCGATATCGCGCCTGACGATCCCGATACATTGGAAGTTGCGCTTTCCGCTAAAGGACCGGGGGCATGATGAACTCGAAAATAATATTAGCAGGGAAGTCGCTGAAGGAACTATTTGCGGGCGTGGTGCTGGCGGAAACGGTGCCTTCGATGGAAATTAAATATGTTACCAGTAACAGCCGAGAGATTGTGGCCGACTCGCTTTTCATCGCCTTAAAAGGCACGCAATCGCACGGTATCGATTTTGCGATTGATGCAGTGAAATCGGGTGCGTCGATTGTTATCTACGATGCGCTGGATGAGTATTGCCAAAAACGAATACCGTTGCTGCAAAAACAGGTTAAGACCCATTGGATAGGGATTGATCACCTGGATCGGGTGGCTGGAGACATTGTTAGCCGTTTTTACGATGAGCCGAGTAGGGATTTGACGATTGTCGGTGTTACCGGTACCGATGGCAAAACCAGCGTCACGCATTTACTCAGCCAGGCTCTGACTCGTCTTGGTCATGTGGTAGGTAGTATAGGCACTCTGGGCTACGGGGTTGATAATAAATTACAGCAAACCACCCATACCACGCCCGATTCGGTTGCATTGCAATCATATATGCACGAATTCCAGAAAAATGGCTGCCAATATGTAGTGATGGAAGTCTCTTCGCACGCCCTCCAGCAATACCGCGTAAATGGGTGTCAGATAGACATTGCGGTGCTGACTAATCTCGGGCGCGATCATCTTGATTATCACGGGAATGTCGAGCAATATGCGGCAGCCAAGGCCCGGCTGTTTAATGACTTCGAATTACACGGGCGTGTACTCAATCTGGATGATGACTTCGGAAGGCGTTTATCGGTGTCGTTTAAAGGTGACGATATGATTCGTTACTCGGCACATTGCCAGGCAGGCGCAGATGCCGAGG
The DNA here is from genome assembly GCA_964651385.1 of uncultured Gammaproteobacteria bacterium. Taxonomy (GTDB): domain Bacteria; phylum Pseudomonadota; class Gammaproteobacteria. The sequence goes on from CAZYYM010000018.1 coordinate 24,274, forward strand.
TTCGACTGCTGAATCGCGTCATTACCAAGCAGGGTCAGGACGTTGATGTCATTACTCCTCTGGGTGAGATTCAAGCGCGCACTCAACTAATGGGCGATTTCAATATTGACAATACACTGGCTTGTATAGCCGGTTTGATTTCTCTGGGATTTGCTCGCGACGACATTAACCATGCGGTGGCTAATTTAATGCCGATTCCCGGCCGAATGGAAAAATTTTCAGCGGGTCGGGAATTACCGACAGTGGTAATTGATTTTGCACATACGGAGCAGGCATTGCGTGCCTGTCTGGCTACCAGCCGTATCCATGCACGTGGCGAACTCTGGTGTATATTTGGTTGCGGTGGTGACCGCGATCCCGGAAAACGTGCAGGAATGGGTCAAGCGGCCGAGCAACTGGCTGATCATATTATTATTACGGATGACAATCCGCGCACGGAATCGGCCGAAAAAATTGCGAATGAAATTTTACTCGGTATGAAAGACCCGGCGAGGGTCAGCGTAGTGCACAGTCGTTTGGCTGCGGTTGAATTCGCGTTATCTCAGGCGGACAGGGATGATCTGGTGGTGATAGCCGGAAAGGGACATGAACAGGAACAAATAATCGGACGTGATCGTTATCCGTTCAGTGACCGCCACGTTGTTCAACGCATTATAGCGGCTAACCGGTGATAAGCATGTCCTTGACGGCGTTGGCTGAGGTTTTAAATGTAGCTGAGCCGAAAGCAAAAGATAGATTTTCTGGCGTTACCATCGACAGTCGTAAAAATTGTGAGGGGCAATTGTTTATTGCTATTCGGGGCGACCATTTTGATGGTCACGATTATGTCGATGCCGCCTATCAGTCGGGTGCTGTCGCTGCATTGGTCGAGAATCATGTCGATTGCGATATACCACAAATCGAAGTCGCTGATTGCAAACAGGCAATGTGCCGTCTAGCCCGGGAATGGCGAAATCGCTGTCAGGCAAAAGTCATCGCCTTAAGCGGCAGTAATGGAAAAACCACGGTCAAGGAAATGCTGTTCCATATTTTGCAGAAACAGTCCCCAACGCACGCCACGCAGGGGAATTTCAACAACGATATCGGAGTACCTTTAACGCTGTTTGGACTGGCGTTCGACGATGACTACGCCATAGTCGAAATGGGGGCAAACCATCGGGGTGAAATTGCAATGCTGGCGCAAATCGCAGAACCTGACATTGTTTACGTCAATAATGTTGCCGCAGCCCATCTAGCCGGATTTGGCACCGTGCAGGGTGTCATTGAAGCTAAAGGTGAGCTTTATGAGTACTGCCAGTTAAGGCATTGCGCGGTGTTTAATAACGACGAAGCCGCCAGTCAACAATGGCGGGAAAATTGCGCCGCCGAACAACAGTTCAGTTGTGCGCTGAGTGCAGATGCCGATCTCACAGCGGCCTGGCAAGCTAACGATGAAGGATTGACATTAACAGTCCATTACCAGGGGCAGACTCAACCGGTTTCACTGCGTGTTCTCGGGGAACACAATGCGCGAAATGCGCTGGCTGCCATTACAATTGCGGTAGCAGCTGGCGTCAGTTTTAATCGGGCTGTTAAAAATCTGATCGGTTTCTCGGGTGTTAAAGGTCGCCTGCAAATGCTCGTAGGGCCGCAAAAAAGCCGGCTAATCAATGATAGCTATAACGCTAATCCGAATTCACTCGAAGCCGGCATAAAAGTTCTCTGTGAGTTGCAGGGAGAAGCCTGGCTGGCATTGGGTGATATGGGCGAGCTCGGTGACGATGCACAGGAGATGCACTGCCGGGCAGCCATGTTTGCGCGTGAGCAGGGTGTCCGGAAAATGTTTGGCATCGGCCCATACAGTTGCATCGCCAGCCGTGAGTTCGCCGGGGACGGCTTTTGCTTCGAACAATTTGATGACATGGCGAAGGTTATTCTGGCGCAGATACACCACGGGGTGAATCTGTTAATTAAAGGTTCTCGCAGTGCGGGCATGGAAAAACTGGTTGAAAAATTAATCAGTCGTAACCTTCCCGGGGAGAGCCGTCATGCTATATAGCCTGGCTGAATATTTAACCCAGTTCCACAGCGGCTTCAATGTATTCCAGTATTTGACTATGCGATCAATATTGGGCGTATTAACCGCATTGTTGATAGCGCTAATCGTGGGGCCACGCATGATTCGCTATCTCAGCAACTACAGCATCGGTCAGCGTGTTCGTGACGATGGTCCCAAAAGCCATTTTTCTAAAGCGGGTACACCGACTATGGGTGGAGCGCTCATTCTAGTGGCAATCGTCGTCAGTACCCTATTGTGGAGCGATTTGTCGTCTCGATTTGTCTGGGTGGTATTGTTTGTAACTGTCGGTTTCGGTGCCATTGGTTGGGTTGATGATTACAGGAAAATTGTATTCGGAAATTCAAAGGGACTTTCCGCAAAATCAAAATATCTCTGGCAATCGGCGATAGGATTAACCACCGCGCTGGCGTTGTTTTATACCGCAAAATTCCCAATAGAGACCCAGCTTATTATTCCATTTATAAAAAATATCATCATCGATCTTGGTTGGCTTTACATTGTGCTGACTTACTTTGTGATTGTCGGTAGCAGTAACGCGGTCAATTTGACCGATGGCCTGGATGGCCTGGCGATTCTGCCTACGGTTTTGGTTGGGGGCGCACTGGGCGTATTTGCCTATCTGACTGGTAATTTCAATTTTTCAAGCTACCTAGGTATTCCCTATGTTCCGGGCGTTGGTGAAATGGTCGTATTCTGCGGCGCTATCGTCGGTTCCGGGCTAGGTTTTCTCTGGTTCAATACATACCCCGCACAAGTGTTTATGGGTGACGTAGGGGCTCTGGCATTGGGAGCAGCACTAGGCGCCATAGCTGTGATTGTCAGACAAGAATTGGTTCTGTTCATCATGGGCGGTATTTTTGTGGTGGAGACCTTTTCGGTGGTGTTACAGGTCGCATCTTTCAAACTAACCGGTCGCCGAATTTTTAAAATGGCGCCTTTGCATCACCACTACGAACTCAAAGGCTGGCCAGAGCCACGCATCATTGTGCGTTTCTGGATAATTACCGTGGTGCTGGTTTTGATCGGCCTGGCGAGCCTGAAAATTCGGTAATGTTGATGAGGAAAGCGCCATTGCAACAGCACGAGGATATCAACTATCTGGTAATAGGCCTTGGATTGACCGGTTACTCGGTAGCCGGTTATTTGCTGTCGCACGGATATAACTGCAGAGTGCAGGATAGTCGGGAAATTCCGCCTTACTACCGGCAACTGTCAAGCCGGTTTGTCGATGTGCGGGTCAGCTGCAAGCCGCTCGATGACGAATTAATCTCCTGGGCGGACACGCTGGTGGTCAGTCCGGGATTGTCCGTACATTCAGCACAGATGCAACAGGCTGCCGAACTCGGTAAATCAATTATTGGTGATATTGAATTATTCGCACAGGTTGTCGACAAACCGGTTATCGCAATTACCGGGTCTAATGGCAAAAGCACAGTGACGAGTCTGTTAGGTGAAATGTTTCGGGCGGATGGTAAGTCTGTCGGCGTTGGCGGAAATATAGGTATACCTGCGCTTGATCTGTTGACTGATGATGTTGATTTTTATGTGCTTGAGTTATCGAGTTATCAACTCGAAACCACGACGTCTCTAAAACCTCTTGCTGCAACGGTGCTTAATCTGTCGGAGGACCACCTCGACCGTTATGACAGTTATACCGATTACGTCCAGACAAAATTGCAAATTTATGAAGGTGCCCAATTCTGCGTTAGTAATCTGGACGATGAGACAACTCGCCATAATGCTGCCGATATTTTGTTCAGCCTGACTGATTATGATGCCGATTTCGGTTTAGTCAAAGACAATGGCTTCTGGCTTTCATATCGCGGTTTGGGCTGGGTTAACGTTGTTGAATTAAAAGTTAGCGGCCGGCATAACTGGGCTAATTGCCTGGCCGCCATGGCGCTCGCAGGCAGGGCCGGTATCTCAAAAGAAGCCGTTGTCGAGGCTCTTAAAAATTTTAAGGGTATCCCGCATCGAAGCCAGTGGATAGCTGAAATCGATGGTGTCGAGTGGATTAATGATTCCAAGGCGACTAATGTCGGTGCGGCCAAAGCTTCGATCGAAGGCAGGAATCGACCGATTATCCTGATTGCAGGTGGTCAATCGAAGGGCGCAGATATGTCGGTGTTAAATCCGGTATTGCAGGCACAGGTAAAATGCGTACTGCTAATGGGTGAAGATGCCGATCGTATAGAACAGGCCTGGCAGGGAGCCACCGAGATTCATCGTGTTGAAAATATGAAGCAGGCAGTACAACAGGCCCAACTGATAGCCAAATCCGGTGATTGTGTTTTGCTGGCGCCAGCCTGCGCCAGTTTCGATAGCTACCCGAAGTTCGAAGCCAGAGGTGATGACTTCGCAGATAGAGTTCGGGGATTGAGTCATGGCTAACGAACAGGCGTTTAGAGTCGGAGGTGTCGGTGAACGTCATGTTGCCGAGTTGGCGATCGAGGTCGATCGTACAATTTTACTACTCTATCTCACGCTGATTTTTATCGGCATCGTTATGGTTGCTTCGGCGTCGATTGATGTAGCCGATCAGCAGACCAACGATCCATTCTTTTACGCCAAGCGCCAGCTTTTACGCGCTATTTTAGGATTTATGCTGGTCTGGCTGGCTTATCGGATCCCACTCGAATGCTGGAAAAAAAACGGCATGTTATTGATGCTGGGTTCGATTGTCTTGCTCGGCGTGGTATTGATTCCAGGTGTCGGCCACACGGTTAATGGTAGTACACGTTGGTTGAATTTCGGTATTTTTACTTTCCAGGTTTCGGAAGTTGCCAAGTTGTTTTTGATTATCTATCTCGGGGGTTATCTGATTCGTCGTTCCGATGAAGTGAAGACCAATACTATGGCTTTTATCAAGCCGATGGTCATACTCGGCTTCGCCAGCAGTTTGCTGATTCTGGAACCGGATTTCGGTGCTGCGGCCATTCTACTACTGACCGGTCTCGGGCTGATATTCCTTGGTGGTGTGCGCTTTGGTCAGTTTACATTATTCGTTTCCGGAACTCTCGCTATCATGGTTTTATTGGCGGTTTCCTCGCCCTATCGTTTATCTCGCATTACCTCGTTTATCGACCCGTGGGCTGACCCGTTTAACAGTGGATTTCAGTTAACCCAGTCACTGATCGCAATTGGTAATGGGGGCTTGTTTGGTGTAGGCCTTGGCGGCAGTATCCAGAAATTATTCTATTTGCCGGAAGCGCATACCGATTTTCTGTTTGCCATCTATGCCGAAGAATTCGGCCTGGCAGGAACGGTCATTCTGATTGGGCTTTATGCCCTGTTTGCGATTCGGTGTTTTTCCATTGGGAAAATGGCGTTGGTTAGCCAGCAAGCGTTCGGCGCTTATCTGGCCTATGGGGTAGGATTATTAATAACCTTACAGGCTGTGATTAATATAGGTGTCAACATGGGGGCGTTGCCGACCAAGGGATTGACACTGCCGCTCATCAGTTACGGTGGTAATAGTATCCTGAGTATGTCTTTTGCGGTCGGCCTGGTGTTACGTGTTTACCGTGAATACCAGATGGGTAATGACGAGAAGGTATTTGGCGGTAAACGGCGCAACAAGGCGCGTAAGGTGAAGGCATGACCACGGCTAACCAGAAACCGATTGTGGTAATGGCAGGCGGTACTGGCGGCCATGTATTTCCGGCTCTTGCAGTGGCGGGATACCTGCGACGGAACGGCGAGACGATTGTCTGGTTTGGCACGCGTGCCGGTATTGAATCACGAGTAGTGCCTGCTGCAAATATAACGATTGAATGGTTGAGCGTTCAGGGTTTACGCGGTAAGGGCGCGATGGCAATTCTGTTTGCGCCGTTTAAATTAATGCGTGCCTGTTGGCAGGTTTATCGCGCGCTGTTGCGTATCCGTCCGAAGGCTGTGTTGGGCATGGGAGGATTTGTTTCCGGCCCCGGTGGGTTGATGGCCTGGGTTTTACGTATTCCGCTGATATTACATGAGCAGAACTCGGTTATAGGACTGACTAATAAATTACTCAGCCGATTTGCGAGCAGAAATTATTTTGCGTTTCCGCAAGCAGCTAAAAATACGCCGCGAAGTAGGTGTATTGGTAATCCGGTGCGGGAATCGTTGATCGGACTCGAAGCACCCGCTGTCAGAATGGCAAGTCGAAATCAGGGTAACCTGAATATTCTGATTATTGGTGGCAGTCTGGGTGCGGCCAGTTTAAACAAAATTTTACCCGAGACATTGGCGAAGATCGATTTGTCCTCGCGCCCCCATATCAAACATCAATGTGGTCGAAAACGTGTAAAAGATTGCGAGCAAAATTACCGTGAAGCCGGTGTGGATGCCGAAGTGCTGGATTTTATCGATGATATGCGGTCGGTGTATGCCTGGGCTGATCTGGTAGTTTGTCGGTCAGGTGCACTGACTATTGCAGAGTTAACGGTGGTTGGTATCGGCTCGATTTTGATTCCTTATCCTTATGCTGTTGATAACCATCAGTATCACAACGCTCGTTTCCTTGAAGAAAAATGTGCAGCAAGTATTCTCAGTGAAGATGAATTGAATGCAACCCGGCTTGCTGAAGTAATTCTAGGCTACCATCGGGATCGTAACGCTTTGATTACCATGGCTAACAATGCTCGTGCATTGGCCAGAGTCGATGCAGCCGAACAGTTGGCGAAAGGAATACTGGCCAGGGCGAAATCATGACGGTTAGCTCCAAACATTTCATGCGCCGCATCCGTAAAATCCATTTCATTGGTATCGGCGGTGTCGGTATGAGTGGTATTGCCGAAGTGTTTCATAACCTTGGCTATATTATCAGCGGCTCGGATTTATCCGATAGCGCTATGGTTCGGCATCTGCGGGGTCTCGGTATAACTATTCATCTCGGCCATCATGAGGACCATGTTGAATACGTACATGTAGTTGTCGTATCAACCGCCATAGACGAAGATAATCCTGAAATTGACGCGGCCAGAGCACAGCGCATACCCGTTGTACGACGTGCCGAAATGCTAGCCGAATTGATGCGTTTTCGGCGCGGTATCGCCGTTGCTGGTACCCACGGTAAAACAACTACAACCAGCCTGGTGGCAAGTGTTTTAGGTCGGGGCGATATAGACCCGACTTATGTGATCGGCGGTAAATTGAATAGTGATGCCAGTCATGCGCGCCTGGGACTCAGTGATTACCTGGTCGCAGAAGCCGATGAAAGTGATGCTTCGTTTCTGTACCTGCAGCCGATGATGTCGATCATAACTAATATTGACCAGGACCACCTATCGACTTATGAGGGCGATTTCGAAAGGCTCAAGCAGACCTTTGTTGATTTTCTGCATCATTTACCTTTTTACGGTCTGGCGGTGTTATGTATCGATGATCCGGTGACTCGTGAAATTATGGACCAGGTTGCCCGGCCGATTTTAACCTATGGTGAATCCGAAGATGCGGATGTGCGTATCAGTACAATCAAGGCGAAAGGTCCGAAAACGATATTTTCGGTGATGCTGCCCCATGACGATTTACCTCTCGAAATCGAGTTGAATCTGACAGGAAAACACAATGTTCTGAATGCCACGGCGGCCATCAGCATCGCCTGGGAACTCGAAGTCGGACGCGAAGCTATACAGACCGCTTTGACTGAATTTGCAGGTATTGGGCGTCGCTTCCAGATTACCGAAAATGTGCCGGTTGCCAGCGGCCATGTTATGCATATCGATGATTACGGACACCATCCAAACGAAATCAAAGCAACCGTTCAGGGAATACGCGACGCATGGCCCGAGCGTCGACTGGCCGTGGTGTTTCAACCGCATCGCTTTACCCGTACCCGTGATCTATTCGAGGATTTTTCGCAGGTTTTGTCGGATGTCGATCAACTTGTTCTGCTAGACGTTTATCCCGCAGGTGAAAAATATATTAAGGATGCTGACGGTCGCGCATTGTCACGGTCGATTCGCGGCAGAGGGAAAATCGATCCGGTGTTTGTAGAAGATATTGAATCACTCGCAGAAGTGGTCGAAACCGTGTTGCAGGATGGTGATATTTTCCTTACCTTGGGCGCGGGTAGTATCGGTGCCTGGTCGAATGAATTTCTCAACAGTCATTCAGGGCAGACGGTATGAATGCTGCGACGATAACTCAGCTACGGGGCGAACTCCGACACAATGAGCCGATGTCAAAGCATACCAGTTGGCGCGTCGGCGGCCCTGCCGACGAATATTATATACCGGCCGATCTGGCCGATTTACAGGAATATCTGCGTGCACTCAGTACTGATACACCACTGACCTGGATAGGTCTTGGCAGTAATATGCTGGTCCGCGACGGTGGAATTCGCGGTGTCGTTATTGCACCACTCGGTGGTTTGAAAGGGTTGAAAACAGATGCTCGGGGTCGCGTTTATGCTGAATGCGGGTTGAGTAACTCCAGATTCGCACGTTACTGTCAAAAAAGTGATTTAAGCGGTGCCGATTATCTGGCTGGTATCCCGGGCACAATCGGTGGGGCGTTGACTATGAACGCCGGCGCCTTTGGTAGTGAGACATGGAATCTAGTCGATGAAGTCACCATGGTTAACCGCAAGGGTAAATTGATAGACAGGACACCCGGAGAATTTGAGATTGCTTATCGTCATGTGCTGTTGCCTGCCGACGAGTGGTTTGTTGCAGCTCGTTTTCGCTTGAAAGAAAAAGACGCAGAACAAAATGGCGATATTAAACATTTACTGAAAAAGCGAAATGACAGTCAGCCGATTGGATTGCCTTCCTGTGGTTCGGTGTTTAAGAATCCACCGGGCCAGTATTCGGCCAAGCTAATTGAAAGGGCCGGGCTTAAAGGTTACTGCCTTGGAACCGCCTGTATTTCCGAGAAACACGCCAATTTTATTATCAGCAATGCAGATACCGCAGCCCGTGATATTGAAGCTTTGATCTACCATATACAGGGAACCGTAAAACAGAAATTTGATATCTCGCTGGAAACCGAAGTCAGGATCGTCGGAGATTGCGCATGAATCTGAAAAAGCTGATGCCGAACCGAGAGTCTGCAAAGCTTTGTGGCAAGGTCGCTGTGCTATTGGGTGGCACATCTGCCGAACGGGAAGTATCGCTAAAGAGTGGTAATGCAGTTTATACGGGCCTTATCGAAGCCGGTGTTGATGCTTTCAAACTCGATGTTGGCGGTAACATTCTGCAACAATTATCAATTTTAAAAGCGGATCGTGTATTCAATATTTTGCATGGTCGTGGTGGCGAGGATGGTTCTATACAGGCTGTGCTGGAAATGATCGGTATGCCTTATACCGGTAGTGATGTCTGCGCATCGGCTTTGGCGATGGACAAGCTTGCTACAAAGAGAATTCTTATCGGATGTGACATACCGACCCCCGACTACTTTGAACTGTCTAACGAATTCGATTGCCAGCAGTTACTCTGCGAATTCGGTCTACCGGTTTTTATCAAACCCGTCCTCGAAGGCTCAAGTATTGGCATGACGCCGGTACACAGGGCCGAAGATTTGATACCAGCCTGGCAAAAGGCGAGTGGGTACGGTGATGTATTTGCGGAACGGTTCGTCACTGGAGCGGAATATACCGCCGGTTTTATCGGTGATCGGGTATTACCTTTGATTAAGCTGGAAACACCTCGAGAATTTTACGACTACCAAGCCAAGTATCTTGTCGATGATACCATCTATACCTGCCCGAGCGGATTGCCCAACCACATGGTTGATCAAATAAACGACCTGGTAATGCGAACTGTCCATGTTACCGGCGTGCGTCACTGGGGTCGGATTGACCTGATGCTGGACGAGTTGAATCAGCCCTGGATTATCGAAGTGAATACCGTCCCCGGCATGACCGATCACAGCCTCGTGCCAATGGCGGCACGGGTAGCGGGTCTGGAAATGCCCGACCTGGTACTGAAGATTCTGGAGTTAACGTTGAATAGGGGTGGAAGTCATGTTTAGTTTCCGCAAGCAGAATGCACAGGCGGAAAAACGTACCCTTACTAACGCCGCTATCGTAGAGCTTGAATGGAAGGCCTCGTACAACTGGTTATTGCTATTGCTGGCAATTCTTGGTAGCTCGGTATACCTGAAACAACAAATCACGTTACTACCCATCGAGAAGATAAAGCTAACCGGTAGTTTCGAGCACATAGAGCAAAATAAAGTTGAATCCGTTTTGCAACCAATTGTCGGTAAAGGTTTCTTTTCACTCGATATCTATGGCTTGCAAAAGAAGCTCAGTGAAAAAACCTGGACAGAATCGGTGTCTATCCGACGCGTTTGGCCCGATAGTCTCGATATTACGATTGTTGAGCGCAAACCAGTCGCGCGGTGGGATGAAAAGCGCTTGATCAGTAACAAGGCGGTGGTTTTCGCGGCGGATACCGGTAGCTTTCAGCAGCTTCCATTGATTCATACCGATAATAATAATGCCGCGGCATTGTTGTCTCAGTTCTACAGGCTGAGCAGCCAATTCAATGGTCTCGACGAGGCAATAGTATCGCTGCGCCAGGATAGTCGTGGTGCACTCGATATCGGGTTGTCAGCTGGGTTAACCATCAAGGTGGGTCGCGACCAAATCGAACATAAAATTTCCCGCCTGATTACGATTTACAAACAGCAAATTCAACCTCGGCGTGCCGATATTCGGCAACTCGATTTACGCTATAGCAACGGTTTTGCCGTCGCATGGAAAAAAGAAATTTTAGAGGCAAGGGATGAAGCCTCTATATGGGGTAATAGCAATGTCTAAAAAGGCGACGAATAACTTAATCGTTGGACTCGATATCGGTACTTCTAAAGTGGTCGCCATTGTCGGCGAAGTCACAGTGGAAGGCGATATTGATATTATCGGTATCGGCACTCAGCCCTCACGTGGTTTGAAGAAGGGAGTGGTAGTCAATATAGAATCCACCGTGCAATCGATTCAACGCGCTGTCGAAGAAGCAGAACTGATGGCAGGCTGTCAGATCCGTTCAGTGTATGCCGGTATAGCCGGCAGCCATATTCGCAGTATCAATTCGCACGGCATTGTTGCGATAAAAGAAAAAGAAGTGACCAGTGCGGATGTGGCACGTGTCATCGATGCTGCCAAGGCGGTCGCGATTCCGGCCGATCAACGTATTTTGCATGTCTTGCCCCAGGAATTTGTGATCGATAATTCGGAAGGTATTCGCGATCCGATCAGCATGTCAGGCGTACGGCTTGAATCCAAGGTGCATCTGGTCACCGGTGCCATGAGTTCGGCTCAAAATATCATCAAATGCGTTCGCCGATGTGGACTCGAAGTCGACGATATTATTCTCGAACAACTCGCCTCGAGTGCTGCAGTGCTGACCGAAGATGAAAAGGAGCTAGGCGTCTGCCTGGTAGACATCGGCGGTGGCACGACCGATATTGCAGTCTTCTCTGATGGTGCGATCAGACATACTGCGGTAATTCCAATAGCCGGTGATCAGGTAACCAACGATATTGCAGTAGCTTTGCGTACACCGACGCAATATGCCAACGATTTGAAAATTAAATACGCCTGCGCGCTACGACAGCTCGCGGCGGATGATGAAACCATCGAAGTTCCCAGTGTTGGTGACCGTGAACCACGCAGGCTCGCCCGCCAAACACTGGCGGAAGTGGTCGAGCCGCGTTACGAAGAATTGCTCAGCCTGGTCCAGGCGGAATTGCGTCGTAGTGGTTTTGAGGAAATATGTGCGGCCGGAGTGGTACTCACCGGTGGTAGCGCAAAGATGGAAGGGGCGATCGAACTGGCGGAAGAAATTTTCCATATGCCTGTTCGACTGGGCTACCCGCAACATGTATCGGGCCTCGTCGATGTTGTGAGGAACCCGATACATTCAACCGGAGTTGGATTGCTGCTGTTTGGAAACAAGCAACAATCCGGCTTGTCCAGTTACCAACTGGACGATGAATCTGAAGCTGGCATATTCAAGCGTTTGAAAAGCTGGTTTCGGGGTAATTTTTAGTCAATAGCAAGAGGAGAACACAAAATGTTTGAACTGATGGATTCACACTCCAAAGACCCGGTCATTAAGGTAATCGGTGTTGGCGGTGGCGGCGGCAATGCCGTACAACACATGGTGTCTGCGGGCATCGAAGGGGTTGAATATATTTGCGTTAATACCGACGTACAGGCACTCAAAAAGATGGACGTTAGAACGACAATGCAAATAGGTGCGAGTATTACCAAGGGTCTCGGCGCCGGTGCGGATCCGGGCATTGGCCGTCAGGCTGCACTGGAAGACCGCGAACGCATTCAGGAGGCGATTGAAGGATCGAATATGCTTTTCATTACCGCAGGCATGGGTGGTGGAACCGGGACAGGTGCGGCACCTGTGATCGCGCAGATCGCCAAGGAATTGGGTATTTTAACCGTCGCTGTTGTCACCAAGCCTTTCGGGTTCGAACGAAGCAAGCGCATGGCGCAAGCGGAAGCCGGCATCCGGGAACTGTCCAATGCTGTGGATTCGTTGATCACGATTCCAAACGAAAAACTCATGCCGGTACTCGGTAAGCAGACTTCGTTGTTGCAGGTATTCGTCAAGGCCAACGACGTCTTGAAAGGTGCGGTTCAGGGAATAGCGGAACTGATTACCTGCCCAGGGTTGATCAATGTTGACTTCGCCGATGTGCGTACTGTTATGTCCGAAATGGGCATGGCGATGATGGGTACCGGTTCTTCGACCGGAGAAAATCGCGCGCGCGAGGCAGCCACTGCGGCCATTTCTTCCCCCTTGCTTGAAGACGTTAATATTTCGGGTGCGCAAGGTATTCTGGTAAACGTAACCGCTGGTCTTGATTTGTCGATTGGTGAACTTGACGATGTCGGCACCGCGATTACCGAACTGGGATCAGTGGATGCCAATGTTGTTGTCGGTACGGTTATTGACTCCAACATGGCGGATGGTGAATTACGCGTTACGATGGTAGCTACCGGTCTGGGTAAAGAAAAAGTTTCGGCTGAAGCGCCGATTTCAATAATTCAACCGGAGAGCAATGGCGAAGTCGACTATCGTAAGCTCGACCGTCCCACCGCGATTCGTCAAAAGATCGTTGGTGATACAGTTGAAATGCCGGAAGACAAGGAGAGTATGGAATATCTCGATATCCCAGCATTCCTGCGTCGTCAAAACGATTAGTGGCTTGATTACTAAAGTTTCACCCTCTTGCAAACAGATGGTTCAGGGAAGAACCAATTTGTTTTTATGCGATATTGGTAAATTTATATTTTGCCAATAATAAATTGGGCTCCATTGCTGAAATGAAGTGATTCTTCTTCAGGCCACATTTTAGATATGACTGCTTCCACGGTTTATTGTCGGAGCTCCGGAGACAATCTTGTCGTTATAACACCAGCGAAAACATCCCAAATTGCATTGATCGGGTCCCTCGTCAAGAGGTCAGGCTCCATGATAATCAATAGACTTACGATCACCCCCATGCTGCCCTGTTTTAGCCGGTCGATTCAGTCTTTTTCCGATTTTTCGAATATATTCATCTGAACCCAGGGTATTGGATTGATTAGTGGCCTGTCGAATTTCAGCCAGTGTCCGGGTGGATATCTGTGTCCTAAATAGTTGGCGATAAGCCGTTTGTCTTGCGCCATCTGTTTTGCCCAGGCGTTTATAGAGTAGATGCGGCAATAACAGATTATTTTCAGCCCCTGTCGCGTTGTATCCATAGCTTGACCACTGGTAGTCAGATGGGTGGTCAGCCAGTTTCCCGGCTCGAACCGGATTGAGTTCGATGTAGCGCATACAGGTGAGTAAGTACTGCTCGCTATCGATCAGCGAGGCTTTGTAGCGACCTTCCCACAGGGTGCCTGTACGATGATAATGATGGTTAAAATATTGTACGTAGTATCGCCCCACCGACTGCATCAATTTGCTAATGCCGTTTTCCAGATGTGGTGTCACCAGCAGATGGACGTGGTTGGTCATTAATACATAGGCATGGATGTCACACCGGTATTTGTGCGCTGCGTCTGCTAACTTTTCGAGATAAAAGGCATAGTCTTCGTCAGCACAAAAAATATCCTGGCGATTATTTCCTCGCTGGATAACATGCTGAGGTTGGCCTGCTAAAACAAAACGGGGTTGTCTGGCCATGGGTGAGCATCCTTTTCGTTGAATGACTGCAGGGTAGCACTCTAATCGTTATATTTCAAGGAGTCTGACCCCTTGATATTCTTGATATCTTCAGACCTGTAAAAAATCCCCTGATGCATCTACCCTGGTACTCAAAAATCTGCATAATGCATGGGAAAATAAAGCCAGTACAAATGTGGCCTGTCTAGTAGAATGTGCATCGATGTTGAATCCGACGATATTAACCAAATTGCCTGAAGGATTTCTCGACCTGAAGGTTGAGAATATTTTAACGCTTTTTCCGAAGCCGGCGCTGATCCAACTCAAAGGTGATAAATCTTTGCCTTTGTTTGTGTCGATACTACTGCATGGCAATGAATATTCGGGCTTAAAAGCCGTGCAGGCTTTACTGCGAAACTATAATGAACACCTCCCCAGATCGATTTTTCTGTTCATTGGCAACGTTAACGCCGCCGCCCGGGGCTTACGTGTCATACCCGGGAAAACTGACTATAACCGTTGTTGGCCCGGAACCGAAATTCCCGCTAATGACGAAACTCGCATGATGAGATCCGTTGTCGAAAGGATAACTCGTGGCGGTTTATTTGCTGCCATCGATATACACAATACCAGTGGATTAAATCCGCATTACGGCTGTATGACGGATGTTAGTCAGGAAAATCGGCACCTGGCGGCAATGTTTAACCATATTGCATTGGTGTTTAAACGTCCCAAAGGCGTTTCGACGATGGCATTTAATGATATATGTCCAGCGGTAACGCTCGAGTGCGGGAAGCCGGGTGACGAGACCGGCATAAGACATGCGACCGAATTACTCGATGCGCTGCTACATCTGGACCATTTTCCAGAAAAATCAGTCGGAGCGCATGACCTGCAACTGCTTAGAAGCTATGCAACTTTAAATATTCACGACCATATTGGCATCGAATTTGGTTCGTCGGAGCAGGCCGATTTAAGTTTCGATCAGAATTTTGAGCGCTGGAACTTTACCGAGATTCGCCCGGATCATATATTTGCGCATACCCGCGTCGAGCAACCGATGGTAATCACCGATCAGGAAGGGCAAGATATAACTGACCGGGTCGTCCGCATCGAAGACGGTAAAGTATTTTTGAATAAATCCTACATACCGGGTCTCATAACCACTGATGAGGCCATTATCCGACAGGATTGCCTGTGCTATTTGATGGAGGACTATACCGTAGGTTCAGAAAATCCAGGCAATCAATAACCAGAGTACGACGAAAAACGAAAAAAAACCCGCCAGCATAAATTAAATTTCGCCGATAAAGCCATCGCCTGCCGCAAATGCAAAAATAACCAGCACTATGATGGAGACGATAAATGCCATCACGGCGGCATCTTTTAAGCCGACACGCAACATTCGGTTGAAAAAGGACTGGTAAATATTGACAGTGCGCACCGCTGGGATATTAAGGTTTGTACGGTTTTTACTTAATAGACCTTCTTCGAGAATCAAATCGTTGCCAGCCACTTCAAGTTTGGTAGCCTTACAGGTTTTCTAAACTTTGGAAAATCTGGATTTTATCCACTGATCCAAAGAGAAAAACCCTCCGCCAAAAGCAATATTCACCAGTAACATTGCACCATATAACTGATGTAGCGCAATCCCGGCACCTTTCGCGAGAGTCGCATAATAGGAAACCACAGCAACTATGTTAATAAACGATATTGCAATCGCCGAAAATCGGGTGCCTAAACCGGTTACCAGGAAAATAGGAAAAACCAGTTCGCCAAAAGTAGCCAGGTAGGCAGCTATTTCGTAGTTTAGTAGTGGAACCGCGTATTCGTATTCAAATACTGCCAGGTTCTGTTCCCAATTGTTGAATTTCCATAACCCGGAACTGAAAAAAACCCAGGCAACATAAATGCGGAAAAATAAAAGAAGTGGGGATTGTAGTTTTGATAGTAAATCACTGATCGTTCGTACTGGTGCTTCGAGTGTTTTCGCTAGACCCATCGTTATCGCCTTTTTTATCGAGTAATGTTTCCCTTATGATCCGTGCTGTCAAAAAAAGTTCTGCTTACAAGGCGGCAATTTTATCGGCCTGCGTCTGCAAACTGAGTAGCGCAGATTGGGCCTCAGCAAGTTTTTCTTTTTCTCGGGTGACAATGGCGTCTGGCGCGTTGGCAACAAACTTTTCGTTGTTTAGTTTGCCTTCGAGGCGCTTAAATTCCTGTTCGAGCTTTTGTATATTTTTCTGCAAACGTTTTAATTCCGAGTCTTTGTCGATCAGGCCGGCTAAAGGAATTAGCAGGCTCATATCCCCGACCAGTGAAGTGGCCGATTCGGGAGCCTGATCATTTGCATCTAGCCAGATGATTGACTCGAGCTTAGCCAAAGCGATCAACAGGTCCTGATTATCAACGATCCTCTGTCTATCGATTCGACTGCCATTTTGGCAAATGACTGGTAGGAGTTTCCCGGGTTTGATATCCATTTCTGAACGAATCTGGCGAACCCCCATGATGAACAGTTTGACCCATTCAAGATCCTCGATGGCGGAATCTTCAATTTTATCTTTATCGGGTTTCGGATAGGGTTGCAGCATAATGGTGTCGCCTTCGGGTTTTACGCGGACGTTAGCCAGTGGCGCGACTTTTTGCCAGAGTTCCTCGGTGATAAACGGCATAATCGGGTGCAACAGGCGCAACCAGGCTTCCAGTACTCGAATTAATGTACGCCGAGCACCGCGTTTTAAAGCGGCACTGGCATCCTCGCCATAAAGCACCGGTTTGGATAATTCAATGTACCAGTCGCAGTAGTCGTTCCAGATAAACTCGTATAATTCCTTCGATGCCAGGTCGAAGCGGTAGGATTCAATGTGACGGGCAACCTTGCCTTCGACCTGTTGCAGTCGTGAAACGATCCAGCGGTCGGCCAGTGACAGTTCTAACGAATTGTCGCCGAGACCGGTATCTTTGCCTTCGGTATTTTGCAGTACATAGCGGGTTGCATTCCAGATCTTGTTACAAAAGTTGCGGTAGCCTTCTATGCGGCCCATATCGAACTTGACGTCGCGACCGGTGGAAGCCAGTGCAGTGAAAGTGAAACGTAGTGCATCAGTGCCGTAACTGGCTATGCCATTCGGGAAATCCTGACGTGTCTGTTTTTCGATCCTGGTCGCCAGTTGCGGTTGCATCATGCCGCTGGTGCGCTTCTTGACCAGTGCCTCAAGGTCGATGCCATCGATCAAATCGATCGGATCGAGTACATTGCCTTTGGACTTGGACATCTTCTGCCCATGAGAATCGCGCACCAGTCCATGCATATAGATTTCATGAAAAGGCACCTGCCCATCCATGAACTTGAGACCAAACATAATCATTCGCGCGACCCAGAAGAAGATGATATCGAAGCCAGTCACCAAAACCTGGTTCGGATAGAAATCCTTCAAACGTTGGCTATCTTGTGGCCAGCCTAATGTAGAAAAGGGCCAAAGTGCAGACGAAAACCAGGTGTCGAGTACGTCTTGATCCTGGCGTAAGGCGACATCGGGCGGAATATTATGCCGTTTTCGAATCTCATCTTCGTTACGGCCGACGTAAATATTTTCCTGGTCATCATACCAGGCCGGTATGCGGTGGCCCCACCAGATCTGGCGGCTGATACACCAATCCTGAATGTTGTTCATCCACTCGTAGTAAGTATTCTTCCAGTTGTCAGGAACAAAGCGGATCAAGCCATTTTCGACCGCTTCGATCGCAGGTTTAGCTAAGGGGCCGGTTTTTACATACCACTGGTTTGTGAGGAAAGGTTCGATCACGGTGCCGGAACGGTCACCACGTGGCACCATCAGCTTGTGATCTTCGACCTTCTCCAGTAGACCCCGGGCTTCGAGATCTGCGACAATTTGCTTGCGTGCCTGATACCGATCGAGGCCGACGTAGGCCGATGGTATTAACGCGCCTTCGTCTTCGCTATTGGCGCGGATCACTGCGTCGATGGTGAAGATGTTAATCAGGCCGCCATGCACCTGACTCCGGATGGGAGTTTCGCGATTGTGCCGCGTCCAGACCTCATAGTCGTTGAAGTCATGTGCCGGGGTGATCTTGACACAACCAGTGCCGAATTCGGCGTCGACATGTTCATCGACAATGATTGGGATATGACGACCGGTCAATGGCAGTTCAACGGTCTGGCCGACCAGGTGCATATAACGCTCATCACCGGGTGCGATTGCGACCGCGCAGTCGCCGAGCATGGTTTCCGGGCGCGTAGTGGCGACTATCAAATGACTTTTCTGTTTGGATAGTGGGTAACGCATATGCCACATGTGGCCACTCTCTTCTTCGGATATGACTTCGAGGTCGGATACTGCGGTGTGGAATTTGGTATCCCAGTTGACCAGCCGTTTGCCGCGATAGATCAAGCCTTCTTCATACAGGCGCACGAAGACATCGAGCACTGCATCTGACAGGCCATCGTCCATGGTAAAGCGCTCGTGATCCCAGTCCAGCGAGGAGCCTAGTCGGCGTAGCTGCGAAGTGATTTTGCCACCGGATTGGCGCTTCCATTCCCATATACGATTGATGAATTGGTCGCGACCCAGATCGTGACGAGACTTGCCTTCGGCTTCGAGCTGACGTTCGACGACCATCTGCGTGGCAATACCGGCATGGTCGGTGCCTGGTTGCCAAAGGGTCTTGTTTCCTTTCATGCGGTGGAAACGGATCAGGGTATCCATGATTGCATTATTGAATCCATGTCCCATGTGCAGACTGCCGGTGACATTGGGCGGCGGAATCATAATACAAAAGCTATTTTTGCTATCACCTTGTGGAGAGAAGTAATGCTTGCCTTCCCAATGCTGGTACCAGGTCTGTTCTATCGACTGGGGGTTATAAGTTTTTTCCATTGTCATTGGCAGCAGCAAAAAAAGAGGCGGGATTATACAATGGCCATTTTTAAAAATGCACTGTTTCGAAGGTTGGAGCGGTCAGTAATTTCAAATATTACCATCCTTATCGTTTAGGCAGACTTCTATTGCCAGCCTGATTTCCTGCCAGGCCCGTTCCAGATGTTCGTCAAGAATACGGCGAATGGATTGTTCGAGTTCGGGATGGTTACCTATGCGGGTAGCTGCATCAAACTTCATTGCCGGTTCCAAAATTTTCGGATTAAAGGAATATTCCGGCCCATCATCTTCATTTATTACCAGGTCCCCGCCCATATCCAGGCCGAGTTCCTGCGGGGTGATTTCGATTTTCTCTTCGATCAAATCGGTTAATATTGGAATGTCGCTGTCGGCTGGCATCGCTTACAGGTTTTGATGGTTGAGTGGGTATCCACGCTCTTTGTAAAAACTGTAATGCCTTCGGGCCTGTTGTTTATTGTCTTCTGTTACCAGCTCGATAATCCGTTCGTATTGGGCAAAATTATCAGGTATGTTATCACTGAGGTTTATCAGCAACTGACGTTCACATTCCTCTGGTGATGTATTGTTGATAAGAACGGGTGTTTCAAATTCTTGCGATGACTCAATGTCGTGCGGAACGAAACTATCGTCAGCAAAGATCCAGAGAAGCTTATCCAGATGTGCCGATTGCTCGGGGCTTTGGGTTAACAACAGCGTTTTTTTCCGTGTTTCGTATGCCTTTTGACAAAGCTCGCAAGTCACTCGGTCGCTACGATGCCTTTCTGGGTTTAGTTGATAAAAATCGATCCGGGTCATAATGAATCTGCCCTATCTACAACTGGTCTAGAATAAATTGTGTTAACAGCGGTACCGGTCGACCGGTAGCACCTTTTTGCTCACCCGATTTCCAGGCGGTTCCGGCGATATCGAGATGTGCCCAGTGATA